>NZ_JBHVKW010000056.1:0-53455 GCF_042797905.1 Amycolatopsis sp. NPDC057786 | reverse complement strand
CCTTCAACGTTGCGAAAGTGGCTTTCGCAACGTCGGCCGTGGCCGTGCCCGGCACCGTCCTGGTGAGCATGTCGCGAAAGCCACTTTCGGGACATCAGACGTCTCGAAAGTGGCTTTCGCGACACCGCCTCCAGACCCCCAGGGCTTACCACTCACGAGAGCGATGGGTCACGCGACCGTCGCGTCCAGGGTGACCTCGACGTTCCCCCGCGTCGCCTTGGAGTACGGGCACACCTGGTGCGCGCCCTGGACCAGTTCGTCGGCGGTGGCCTGGTCGATTCCGGTGGCCTCCAGGTGCAGCGCGGCGCTCAGGTGGAATTCGCCCGCTTCGGTGTCGTGGTGCAGTGTCACCTCGGCGACGACGGCGAGGTCCTCCAGCTTGACCTTCTTGACGCCCGCGACGCGGCGGACAGCGCCGACGAAGCACGACGCCCAGCCCGCGGCGAACAGCTGCTCGGGGTTCGTGCCGTCGCCGGAGCCGCCGAACGCCTTGGGGACGGCGAGGCCGACGTCGAGCACGCCGTCGTCGGAGGTCGCCCGGCCGCCGTTGCGGCCTTCCGCGGTCGAAGTGGCGACGGCGGTGTACGTGGTTTCAGACATGCCGCAACCGTAGGAATCCAGGCCTGACGGCGGCGACCGTCGGATGACGTCATTTCTGTACGTCATGGCTGGACGACGTACGCCGATGACGTCGTCCGACGCTCGCGGCCGTCGCGCGCGCTCGCCTACCTTCCGTTCATGTCCAGCCTGCCGCAGGAAGTCAGGTATCGCTTCACCGTGCTCGGCCCGCCCGGTTTCACCAGCGGCGGCACCCGGCTCGACCTCGGCTCGCCGCAGCAGCAAGCGGTCCTGACGGCGCTGCTGGCCAACGCGGGCAGTTTCGTCCGGACCGCCGAGCTGATCGACGGGCTCTGGGGCGAGCGGGCGCCTGCCACCGGCGAGGCCGTCGTCCGCACTTACATCTCCCGTCTCCGGCGGCTGCTCTCCTTGCAGGGCTTGGGTTCGGCGATCGTCTCGCGGTCCGGCGGCTACCGGCTGGACCCGGATCGCTTCGAGGTGGACGCCGTCGAATTCGCCGGGCTGATCGAGAGCGCGCGTCAGGTGCACAACGTGGACACGGCGGCGAAGCTGCTGGAACGCGCGCTCGGGCTCTGGACCGGAACGGCACTGGCCGGCGTCCCCGGCGAAGCGGCAGAACGGGAACGCTCGCGCCTGGAGCGACTGAAGCTGACCGCCACCCAGGAACTGCTCCGGCTACGTCTCGAACTCGGGAAACACGACGAGGTGATGGCCGAAGTGCCCATGCTGATCGAGCGGAACCGCCTCGAAGAACCGCTGTACGAGATCCACCTTCTCGCCCTTCACCGAGCCGGGCGCCGGGCCGAGGCGCTCGAACTCTACCGCTCGATCCACGAACTGTTCGACGAAGAACTCGGGGTTCGGCCGGGGCCGAAATTGCGGGCGCTGCACGAGAAGGTGCTTCGTGCCGAGGACGATCCTGCACCCAGCCTCCGTGATCCGGCCCCGCTGTTCGTCGGCCGCGAGCGCGAACGCGCGGAATTCCGGCGGCTGCTCGCGAGAGACCCGGCCGACGGTGTCGAAGTCCTGTTCGTCACCGGACCGCCCGGCATCGGGAAGTCGACCCTGCTGCGGAAGTTCGCCGACGACGCGGCGGCCATGGGCAAGCCCGTGCGGCTGTTCGACGGGCTCGACGATCCGGCGGTTGCCCTGCGCCGCCTGCCCGAAGACGCCACGGCCGTGATCGCGGGCCGGACCGGGCCGGACGCCACACTGCTGGTCGATCCGGCGTGGGCGGGGAGGATCCGGGTCCGGAAGCTCGAAGCCTTGAGCGAGAACGAGTCCGTGGCGCTGCTCGAAGCACGCGGTGTCGGCCCCGCGCGGCGGAAGTCCATTGTGGACTTCGCGGCGGGCAACCCGTTCGCGCTCTCGCTGGCCGCCGAGGTCGGCAGGTCACCGCGGTCCGACGCGGCACGCTACGTGGTGGACACGGTGTACGCGCATCTTGCCGGTGATCCGCCGACGGAGGCACATCGGTGGGCGCTCTATGTGTGCGCGCAGGCGGAGCACACCACCGAAGACCTCCTCCGGTCCGTGCTGCCGGGAGGACGGACGTCGGAGCTGTTCGACTGGCTCCTCGACCACCCCTGCGTCGAGACCGCCCCGCACGGCCTCGTCATCGGCGGTGTGTTCCGCGAGGTGCTCGACAGGCACCTCCGGTGGCGTGACCCGGCGGGCCGCGCGCGGATGCGCGGCCGGATCAGCCGGGTCACGACCGGCCGTTGATCAGGTTCGCAGCCACACCGCCGTGTCGGTCGGGAGTTCACCGTCGACCGGGCCACTGGCCATGAGCACTTCGCGGTGCGGCGGCAACGCCACCGGCTTGTCCGAGAAGTTCAGCACGAAGGCGAAACCCGGCTCGCGGGTGAACGCGAGCACACCGTCGCCCAGTGGCAGCCACTCCATCTCGCCATGCCCGAGCGCGGGAAGTTCGCTCCGAAGGCGCAAACCGGCGCGGTAGAGCCGGAGCATCGACGCCGGATCGGCCGCCTGCGCCTCCGCTGTGCTGGCGCGCCATTCCCCGGGCTGGGGCAGCCACGTCCCGCCGGTGCCGAAACCGAACGGCGGCGCGTCACCGGACCAGGGGAGCGGGACCCGGCAGCCGTCCCGGCCGGGATCGGCGCCGTTCGTCCGGGTCCACACCGGATCCTGACGCAGCTCGTCCGGGATGTCCTCGATCTCCCACAGCCCGAGCTCTTCCCCTTGATAGACGTACAGACCACCGGGTAGCGCCATGGTCAGCAACGCCGCCGCCCGCGCCCGCCGGGTCCCGAGTTCGCGGTCCACCGGGGTGCCGTGCAGCCGGTCGGCGAACGCGAAGCCGGTGTCGCCTTCGCGTCCGTACCTGGTCACGTGCCGGGTGACGTCGTGGTTCGACAGCACCCAGGCCGCGGGCGCGCCGACCTCGTCGTGCGCCGCCAGCGTCCGCTCGATGACGTCCCGGAACCGCGCGGAATCCCATGGGCACACCAGGAAATCGAAGTTGAACGCCGCGTGCAGTTCGTCGCGGCGAAGGTACCGCGCGGCCCGCGACATGTCGGGCAGCCACATCTCGCCGACCATCACCCGGTCGCCAGGGTAGCTGTCGGCGATCTTGCGCCACGATCGGTAGATCTCGTGCAGCCCCTCCTGATCGGAGAACGGCGTCTCGTCGCCGGGATCGACGTCGGGCAGCCGCGGGTCCTTCACCAGGCCGTCGGCGACGTCGATGCGGAAACCGTCGACCCCGCGGTCGAACCAGAACCGCAGCACGTCCTCGAAATCGGCGCGGATATCCTGGTTGTCCCAGTTGAAGTCCGGCTGGCGCGAGCTGTAGAGGTGCAGGTACCACTCGCCGTCCGGGACCCGTGTCCACGCGGAGCCGCCGAAGCGCGACTTCCAGTTGTTCGGCGGCTCGGAGCCGTCCGGCCCGCGGCCCGGCCGGAACCAGAACCGTTGCCGCTCCGGTGATCCCGGCTCCGCCGCGAGTGCCTCCTTGAACCAGCGGTGCTCGTCGGAGCAGTGGTTCGGCACGATGTCGATGATCACGCGGATCCCCTTGGCGTGTGCCGCGGCGATCAGCTCCTCCGCTTCGGCGAGAGTGCCGAAAAGCGGGTCGATCTCCCGGAAGTCGGCGACGTCGTAGCCGCCGTCGTCCATCGGCGACGGATACCACGGGGTGAACCAGATCGCGTCGATCCCCAGTTCGGCCAGGTAGTCCAGCCGCGCGCGGACGCCGGCGAGATCGCCGACGCCGTCGCCGTTCCCGTCGGCGAAACTGCGGATGTAGACCTGGTAGATCGCCGCGCTCCGCCACCATCCGGCGGACTGCCCCAATGCGGTCACGGAAGTGCCCTCCTCAGTCGTTTCGTGGATACCCCGAATGCGGCGAAGAATTCAGCCCTTGAGGCTGCCGGCGGTGAGCCCGGCGAGGATGTGCCGCTGGAACGCCAGGAACAGCGCCACCATCGGCAGGCTGGCCAGCACCATGCCGGCGACGAGCACGTTCAGCGGCATGTCGATGGCCACTCGCTGCAGCATCACCGACAGCGTCTGCTTTTCGGTGTCCGGGAACACCAGCAGCGGCCAGATGAAGTCCTTCCACGCGGCCACCACCGCGAGGATCGAGACCACGGCCAGGATCGGCCGGGAGATCGGCAGGATGATGCGCCACAGCGTGCGCACCGGTCCCGCGCCGTCGAGCCGGGCGGCCTCGATCAGCTCGTCCGGAATCTGGTCGAAGAACCGTTTCAGCAGGTAGATGTTGAAGGCGTTCGCGGCGGCAGGCAGCCAGACCGCCGCCGGCGAGTTGATCAGGCTGATGTCCAGCAGCGGCAGGTCGGTGATCGTCACGTAGGTGGGCACCAGCAGCGCCGCCGCCGGGAGCATCAACGTCACGAGCATCAGCCCGAGCACGACGTTGCCGAACTTCGGCCGCAGCTTCGACAACGCGAACGCCGCGGGGACGTCGATGGCGAGCTGGGCCAGCCAGGCGCCGCCCGCGACGATGACGGTGTTGAGGAAGTACTTGCCGAGACTCAGCTGGTCCCACGCGTCGGCGAAGGTCTCCGGATGCCATTCGTTCGGGATGAACGTCGCCGGCGTTTGCGCCAGCTCCTGCGGTGACTTCATCGCGCCGGTCACCGCCCAGTACAGCGGGAACAGGAACGCGATGACGAACAGGAGCAGGGTGCAGCCGAAGATCACGGCGTACCCGATCTTGCCGCCGGGGCTGCGGAGCGTGCTGGGGGAGACGAGCGTCCTCATGACTCATCCGCCTTCCGGGTCAGGCGCACGTACAACGCGGAGAACACCCCGAGCGCGACGAACAGCAGCAGGCTCAACGCGCTGGCCGAGCCGAAGTCGTTGTAGACGAAGGCGTAGCGGTACAGCAGCAGGAGCACGGTGACGGTCGAGTCGTCCGGGCCACCGCCGGTCATCACGTACGGCTCGGTGAACACCTGCATGGTCGCGACGACCTGCAGCAACAGCAGCACCAGCAACACGAACCGGGTCTGCGGCAGCGTGACATGGATGAGGCGCTTCCACAGTCCGGCGCCGTCCAGCTCCGCGGCTTCGTAGAGCTCACCGGGGATGGTGCCGAGCGCGGCGAGGTAGATCAGCGTGGTGCTTCCCATGTTCGCCCACGTCGACACGAACACCAGCGACAGCATCGACGTGTCGCTCGAGTCGAGCCACTGGCCGCCGGGCAGGCCCACGGCGCCGAGCGCGGAGTTGAACAGACCGGCACCCGGGTCGTAGAACCACTTCCACATCAGGGCGGTGACCACCGGCGGCAGCATCACCGGGAGGTAGACCGCGAGCCGGAAGAACGCCTTGGCGTGCCGCAATTCGTTGAGCAGCACGGCGGTCACGAACGGCACCACGAACCCGAAGACCAGGGCGAGCACGGTGAACAACACCGTGTTGCGCCAGGCGATGCCGAACAGCGGGTCTTCGAACAGGCGGGTGAAGTTGTCGAAGCCGACCCACGTCGGCGGGTTGACGAAGTCGACCTGCTGGAAGCTCAGCAGAACCCCGCGCACGATCGGGTACCAGGAGAACAGCGCGAACACCACGAGCGCGGCGCACAACAGGCCGTACGCGGTGAGATTCTCCTTGACCTTGCGGCGCAACCGGTTCCGGCGGCGTTCCTTGGCCGAAGCGACCGGGCGACCGGCCCGCGACGACGCTGTCGCGGGCCAGTCGAGGACGCTACTTGACCTGGGCGAGGACACTGTTGACCTTCGACACGGCCGACGACAGCTGCTGATCGATATTCGCGTTCCGATCGGTGAGCACCGCCTGCATCACACTGTCGAGAATGGCGTAGACCTGCTGCGCGTTCGGCGGTTCGATACTGCCCTTGATCCGCGAACTCGCGTCCACATAGGACTGGTAGTTCTCGGCGGGAACGTTGGCGTGCTTTGCCTTGATCGCGAGCTGCTGGTCGCGGACCGCGCCCTGCCAGACGTCCGGGGTCGGCTCGGCGGGCAGGCCCACCGGCTGTTTGCCGTCGACGTACTGCTGGACGTGCTTCTCGAAGCGCTCCGGGTTGAGGTACTTCCAGCGGACCCATTCCAGACCGGCCTTGATCTTCTCCGGCGAGGCCTTGGGGTTGATCATGTAGCCCTCGCCGCCGAGCAGCGTGCCCTGCCCGCCCGGCATCCCGGCGACGCCGTAGTCCTCGTACTTGCCGTTGAACTGCTTGACCAGCACCGGGACGTTGTCCGGGGCGGCCATGTACATGCCGAGCTGGCCCGCGCCCATCATGCGCTGGACGTCCTGCGCTTCGAGCAGTTGCTTGCTGCCCATGGTGTCGTCTTCCCACCGCATGGCGCGCAGCTGGTTCAGGGCGGACTTGGCCTTGTCGTTGTCGAACGCGGCGACCCATTTGTCGCCTTCCTTGCGGGCGACTTCGCTGCCCATCGAGTAGAGCCAGGCGGTCAGATGCCAGCCGCCCTGGTTGTTCTTGCTGTAGTCGGCGTATCCGACGGTGCCGTTGCCCAGCGCGGCGATCTTCTTCGCGGCCGCACGCACCTCGTCCCAGGTCTGCGGCGGTTTGTTCGGGTCGAGACCGGCCTTCTGGAACAGCGGGCGGCTGTAGACCAGGCCCATGCTGTAGTTCATCGTCGGCAGGCCGTAGAGCTTGCCGTCGGAGTCCCGGAAGTTGTCCAGTAGTTCCGGTTTGATGTCGCCGAAGTTCTTCAGGCCCTTGGCCGCTTCGGTGATGTCGGCGGCTTGGCGGCGCGCGATGATCTGCGCCGGATCGGTGAAGTAGACGTAGTAGACGTCTTCGAGCTGTCCGCCGGCGAGCTTGGCGGAGAACGTCTTCGGATCCATGAACCCTTCGTGGGGCTCGATGTCGATGTCCGGGTGGGTCTCCTCGAATTCCTTGACGTCGGCGTCGAATACGCCGCGCTCGAACGGCTGACTGGTCGGGGGCTGGCCGGTCACGGTGATCTTGACCTTGCCCCCGGTGCCTTCACCGGAACCGGAACCGCAGGCGGCCGCCCCCAGGGTGAGTCCACCCGCAAGGAGCAGGCAGAACATCCGGCGGCGCACGGTGGGGGACCAAGTGCTGCTCATCTTCAAGCCTCATCTCGGGATCGCGACGGCTGTCACGTGATTGCGGTCACTCTAAAGTGAAGCCCCGGATTAACGCAATAACTGGATGAGAACTTGCAACTTTTCGACAGGCGATGCCCACGAGGTGCCTCAAGTACACGAAGGCCCCCTTCATGGCGCTAGGCGCAAGGAAGGGGGCCTTCGTGTACTTGAGGGCGGTTGGTCGGCTAAACGCGGCGGGCGGTGGAGCCCCGGACGACGAGTTCGGGGGCGAACAGCAGCTCCTCGGCCGCGACTTCACCACCGTTTATGCGCTTGACCAGCAGTTCGACCACGGCGCGGCCCATCGCCTCGATCGGCTGGCGGGTCGTGGTGAGCGGCGGGTCGGTGCAGTTCATCAGGGCCGAATCGTCATAGCCCACCACCGAGATGTCTTCGGGCACCGACAATCCCTGGCGCCGGGCCGCGCGGATCGCGCCCAGGGCCAGGAGGTCGCTCGCGCACAGCACGGCCGTAGCGCCGCGCGGGTACAGCCTGGCCGCGGCCGCGTGCCCGCCTTCGATGGAGAACATGCCGTGTTCGACGAGTTCGTCCAGGACCGGGAGCCCGAGTTTCGCCGCGTAGGCGCGGAACGCCTCGAGTTTGCGCTGCGAGGGCACGTGGTCGTTCGGGCCGAGGACGAGGCCGATCTTCTCGTGGCCGAGCGAGCTCAGGTGCCCGACGACCTGCTCGACGGCGACCGCGTCGTCGCACGAGATCTGCGGCAGTCCGAGGTGGTCGACGGCGGCGTTGATCAGCACCGTCGGCAGGCGGCGCTCGGCGAGATGGTGGTAGTGCGAATGCACCGCGTCGGACTGGGCGTAGAGCCCGCCGGCGAACACGACACCGGAAACCTGCTGTTGCAGCAGCAGTTCGACGTACTCCGCTTCGGAGACGCCACCCGCGGTACGGGTGCACAACACCGGGGTGAATCCCTGCTGGGCGAGTGCGTTGCCCATGATCTCGGCCAGCGCGGGGAAAATGGGGTTCTGGAGTTCGGGAAGGACCAGTCCGACCAGGCGGGCACGATCCCCGCGCAGCTGGGTCGGCCGTTCGTAGCCCATCACGTCCAGCGCGGTGAGGACGGCGGCCCTGGTGCTCGCGGAGACCCCGGACCGGCCGTTGAGTACCCGGCTGACCGTGGCTTCACTGACCCCGACCTTGCGGGCGACTTCGGCAAGACGACGCGTCATGGCTGCAACTTTACCGCAAGCGAGCGCAAAACCTAGACACTCTTGATCGGTGCGGCGGCCCGGAAATCCCGTGAAGAGGGAACGAGGGCGGCCGCGGCAGGTGCGGCGAAGCAGACGACCGCGCACGCCGCGAGCACCGGCGCCGCCCCGAACCGGTCGATCGCGGGGGCGATGAGCGCGAGCCCGGCAGGCGCCAGTCCGTAGGAGAACAGGAAGTCCAAAGAGGACACTCGCGCGAGCTTCCCCGGCTCGACCTCCCGCTGGGTCGCGGTGAACCACGGGACGTTGAACAGCTCGATGCCCAGCCCGGCGACCGCGTAGGCGGCGACGACGAAGGCCGGGTGCACCGGGAACAGCAGGCTCAGAGGCGCGAAGCCGTAGCAGCCGAGCCCGGCCAGTGCCGCCCATCCCTGCCGTTCCGGCCGCCAACGCGCGATGACGACGGCGCCCGCGAGCGCGCCGACGGTGTACGCGGTGAGCCCGGCGGCCAGGACGGCTTCGGTGTCGTAGCGGTCGCGGCTGACCAAGGGCAGTACGACACCGGTGGCGGAATAGCCGGTCGCGATCACGGCGGTCAGCGCGCCGAGCCCGGCCAGGAACCACGGATGACGGCGAGCTTCGCGGAGACCGTCGGCGAACTCGCCGAAGAAGCGGACCTTGGTCGTGGCCGGGCCCGGCGCGTAAGTGCCTCGCGGCGGGATCAGTGCCGCGCCCAGCCACAGCACCCCGGTCCCGATCACCAGGGCCGACGTCGAGGTGAACTGCGAGAGCAAAGCGGTGAGCCCGGGGGCGACCAGGGTCGTGACCCGGACGGCGAGCGTCATCGCGGCGTTGGCCTGCTGGCGCCGGTCTTCGGCGATCACTTCGGCGGTCAGCGCCTGGAACGCCGGGCGGCACGCGCCCTGCCCGACGCCGACGACGGCGGCCGCGACGGCCATCACCACGACCGAACGGCCCATACCGACCGCGATCAGGGGAGTGGCGACACCCGCGACGAGACCGGCCCAGAGCACGACCCCGCGCCGCGAGTACCGGTCGGCCAGCACCCCCGCCACCGGGACCGCCACGAGGAATCCCGCGGTCCGCGCGGCGAGCACGATGCCGAGGTCCACAGCCGAAAGCGACCGTTCCAGCACCGCGAGTCCGAGGATGAACGGCAGCGCCCAGGTCGCCAGCCCGGAGGCGGTGTTCCCGGTCCAGAGCCGGAGGAACGACAGGCTGCGGAACACCGGGGTGACGATAGCAAGGAGAGACAGCAGGCCCTTCCGCGCTCTACTCTGCCTCCCGTGCGCACGCCGACCTCGGCCCGAGGCCCGGCCAGGCGCCTCCGCGGCGGGGCCGTGGGGGTCCTGACCGGCGCTTTGGCGACCGGTGCGCACGCGGGGACCAGTGGACGCGTTCCCGACCTGGGCGTGGTCGTGCTGCTCGTCGCCCTGCTGAGCTGGGTGGCGTACGCGTTCGCGGGACGCCGTCGCGGGCCGCTCGCCATCCTCGGCCTGGTGGCGGGCGGGCAACTGGCGATGCACGCCTGTCTGACGTTCCTGACCTGGCAGTCGCACGCTCACCACGACGAGACCACGGGGAACGGCCTGGCCATGGCGGCTGGGCACGCCGCGGCGACCCTTGTGGTGGCGATGGTGCTCGCGGGCACCGAGCGCGTCCTGTTCGCGCTCACGGCACTGATCGCGTCGGTCCTTCCACACCGCCTGACACCGCGGCCGGCGACGGCACCGCTGCGGATCCACGTCCCGCTCGTGGTGAAGTTCCCCGCGACCGAGGCGCTCCTGCGTGACGTGCTTTCGCGGCGCGGCCCGCCGGTGACGTTCGCCTGATCCCCGAAACCCTGCCGAGACCCGTGTCGCGGCAGGGCTCAGCGCGCGTGCCGTGACCATCCCGGCGCGCGGCGCAGGCGCACGCCTCCCCACCGACGCCTCAGGAGTTTCCCCATGGCAACACGAATCGAATCGACCACGAGCCCGCCGCGCGCCTCCGGCTGGCGCGGACTGTTCCTCCGTCTCCACTTCTACGCCGGCGTTCTCGTCGGACCGTTCGTCCTCATCGCCGCGCTCACCGGCGTTCTGTACGCGGCGACTCCGCAGATGGAGTCCTGGATCTACGCCGATCAGCTCCGGGCACCCGTCGGGCTGAACCAGGTCTCACTGGCCGACCAGGTCAAAGCGGCTCAAGCCGCGAACCCCGGCGGTGACCTGGTCGCCATCCGGCCCGCCCCCGAACCGGGCGACACGACCCGCGTGCTCTTCGCCGAGGAGGGCCTCGGCGAGTCCGAACGACGCGCGATCTTCGTCGACCCCGCCACCGCGCAGGTGCGCGGAGATCTCGTCGCGTACGGCTCGAGCGGTGCCTTGCCGTTCCGGACCACGCTCGACCACTTGCACCGGAATCTGATGCTCGGCGAACCGGGACGGCTCTACAGCGAGCTGGCCGCGTCCTGGTTGTGGGTGGTCGCGCTGGGAGGCCTCGTGCTGTGGGTGAGCCGTCGCCGTGCCCGCCGGAACGAGAAGACCGAGTCCGAGCGGGGGAGGTCGGTGCGCCGTCACGGATCCGTCGGGTTGTGGGTGCTGCTCGGCGCGCTGTTCCTTTCCGCGACGGGGCTGACGTGGTCGACGTACGCGGGGGAGAACGTCTCGGCGCTGCGTGAATCCCTCGGCTGGGCCACTCCGGCGCTGAAGGTGACCGGCGCCGGCGAGCACGCGGGCCACGGCGAGCACTCGGGTCACGGCGAAGCGCCCGCCGCGAAACCCGAAAGCGTGGACGCGATGCTCGCGTCGGCCCGTGCCGCCGGGATCGACGCACCCTCGGTGGAGATCGGACTGCCCAGCGAACCCGGCGCTCCCTGGCAGGTGGCGGAAATCGAGCGCGGCTGGCCGACACAGGTCGACGCCGTCGCGGTCGACGGGACCACCGGGCAGATCCTGGGCGAGGTCCGGTTCGACGACTACCCGCTGATGGCGAAGCTCGCCCGCTGGGGGATCGACGCGCATATGGGCGTGCTGTTCGGCTGGCCCAACCAGATCGTGCTGCTCCTGCTCGGCGCCGGTCTGGTCACGCTGGTCGTGCTCGGTTACCGCCTGTGGTGGCGGCGCCGTCCGACCCGCGCCACCGGGCTGACCTTCGGCCGACCCATCCCGCGTGGTCAGTGGCGCAAGGCGCCGCCCGCCTTGGTGGTGGGCCTTCTCGTCCTCGCCGCCGCGATCGGCTGGTTCGTGCCGTTGTTCGGGCTCAGCCTGCTGGCGTTCCTCGTGATCGACCTGCTGCTGGGCCTGCGGTCCCGCGGCCGGTCCACACCGGACTCGACCGACGTCACCGTGTGAGTTCCGCGCTCGCCGCCCACAACCGGGCGGCGAGCGCGGTGTCGGCGAGTTTTCCCGCGGACCGGTTCCCGGCGTGGTTCGCCGCGCAGGCCGAACACCCGTGGGCCGAACATCTCGCCGCGCGCACAGCGGGATCGAGGACGGCGCTGACAGCGGGCCATGCTCCGGTTTCCTTGCCCTGCAACAGAAGCCCGGCAGGGAATTTTCGCCCGGCCGGCGCCGCGTGCACCGGCCGCGGCGGGGTCAGGGAATCGAGCGCGCCACCGGGATGGTCGACGACACTCAACACTGTGCTGTCTGCCGCGCGCAGCCGCCTGTCGAGCTCGAAGGCGAACAGTATCTGGGCCAGCTTCGAGCGCGCATAGGCGCCTTCGGGCTGGTAGTCGCGTTTGCACTGAAGGTCGTCCAGGTTCGAGTTCCGCGCTGAGCCGGCCGAGACGGATCGCCGAAACGAGGAAGAACACCCCGCCGAGGAAGGCGTGTCCGGCCAGGTTCAGCAGTGTGGCGTCCGGTTGGGCGGCCTGCAGGGTGAAGGAAGTTCCGGCGAGGGCCGAGATGGCCCCGCTGGCGATCATCGCCCACTGGCCGCCCAGCTCGCGGAAGCCGATGCCGGCGATCGCGCTGATCGCGGTCACGATGTGCTGGCCCCCGTGGGGCGCGCTCAGGCCGAACTCGCGGCCCGGCGCTTCGCCCTGCTCCGGACGGTTAGAACCGTCCCTACCACTCACGAGGCTTCAGAACCCGATGGGCAATCCCGCGTAGTTCTCCGCCAGTCCCGCTCGTCCTGCCTCGCTCCGCGCCAGCCACCGCAACTGCGAGAGCTGCAACTGCCGGTCGAACGGGTCACCGGATTGGTGCAGCATCGTCGTCATCCACCACGAGAAATGCGTACACCGCCAGACCCGGCGCAGCGCGGTGTCGGAGTACGTGTCGGCGAGCGCGAAGTCCTTGTCCCGTACCAAAGCGGCCAGTGCGGGGGCGAGGAGGGCGACGTCGGCGACCGCGAGGTTGAGGCCTTTCGCGCCGGTGGGCGGCACGATATGGGCGGCGTCGCCGGCGAGGAACAGGCGGCCGTGCCGCATGGGCTGCTGCACGAAACTGCGCATGGGCAGCACACTCTTGTCGGTGATCGGTCCCGGCGTGAGGGTCCAGCCGTGCTGGCCGTGGCCGAGCCTGGCCGCGAGCGCTTCCCAGATCCGGTCGTCGGACCAGTCGCCGATGTCGGTGCCGTTGGGCACCTGGAGATAGAGCCTGCTGACGGTGGCCGAGCGCATCGAATGCATGGCGAAACCGTCGGGATGCCAAGCGTAGATGAGCTCGTCGGTCGAGGGGGCGACATCGGCGAGCACGCCGAGCCACGAGTACGGGTAGGTGCGTTCCCAAGTCTGCTTCGCGGCGTCGGGGATCGCGGTGCGGCAAGGCCCGAAGGAGCCGTCGCAGCCGACGACGACGTCGGCGTCCAGCCGTTGCTGTGCGCCGTCCGCGTCGGTGAAAGTGACGTAGGGCCGCTCGGTCTCGATGTCGTGTACGGCGGTGTCGGTGACTTCGTAGTGGATCTGCTGCCCGGCCGCCGCACGCGCCTTGCCGAGGTCCTTCGTCACCTCGGTCTGGCCGTACACGGTGACGCTTCGGCCCACCAGGTCCACGAAGTCGAGGTGGTGCCGTTCCTCGGGCCATTGCAGGTAGATACCGCGATGCTCGTCGCCTTCGCGGTCGAGCCGGTCACCGAGTCCCGTCTCGCGAAGCAGGTCCACTGTGGACTGTTCGAGGATGCCCGCCCGGATCCGCGCCTCGACGTACTCGCGCGAGCGGGTCTCCACGATCACCGATTCGACCCCTGCCAGATCGAGCAGATGCGACAGGAGCAGTCCGGCCGGGCCGGCGCCGACGATGGCGACTGGGGTGCGCATGACCGGAGTCTGATCGCGCGGCGGCGGAATCGCTAGCGGTCGCTTCCACTCAGTGAAACCCGAAGGCTCCGGCCGATTCCGGCGGCCGCGACCTGGAGCGCGGAGATCAGCCGGGCCCGGCCGCGGCTCAGATCGGGGACGACCAGGCCGAGCGCCGCGACGACGTCGCCACCCGACGGCCGGATCGGGACGGCGACCGAGCAGGCGCCCCGGCTCATCTCCTCGACGGTCTGCGCGTAGCCCTCTCGCCGGACGCGGCGCAACTGTTCGCGCAGGCGGCCAGGCTGGGTGATGGTGTACGGCGTGACCCGGGTCAGCGACGCGAGCACTTGCCTCTGGACGTCCTCCGGTGCCCAGGCCAGCAGGACCTTCCCGACTCCGGTGGCGTGCAGCGGCAGCCGTCCGCCGATCCGGCTGACCACCGGTACGGACGCGTTCCCGGAGAGCCGGTCGAGGTAGAGCACCTGGTCACCGTCACGTTCGCCGAGGTGCACGGTGGCACCCGTCGCGCCGTAGAGATCCTGGAGGAAGGGGGCGGCGACCTGCCGCAGCTCGAACTGGACGGGCGCGAGCAGTCCGAGATCCCACAGGCGCCTGCCGACGGCGTACCGGTCCTCGCGCCGCTCCAGCGCGCCCAAGCCCACGAGTTCGCGGGCGAGCCGGTGCGCGGTGGGCAGCGGCAGGCCTGCTCGCCGCGCGAGGTCGGTCAGCGACAGCTCACGATGGTCGACGTCGAAGGCGCCGAGCAGTGCGAACGCCCGCGACGTGACGCTGGCGCCGGGTGTCGACAGGTTCCCGGGCATTGGCCCATCTTCTCACTGAGTGGAAGTCAGGGCGAGCCCGAGCCACAGCCCGCCGACCGCGAGCACGATGGACGCCGGGACGGTGAGCAGCCCGAGCCGGGTGAACTCGCCCAGTTCGGCGCGGGTGTCGTGCCGGTGCAGGATCCGCCGCCACAACAGCGTCGCCAGCGAACCGACGTAGGTGAGGTTCGGCCCGAGGTTGACCCCGATCAGCACGGCCAGCACCACCGGTGTCCCGCCGCCGGCGGCGAGCGGCAGCAGCACGAGCACGGCGGGCAGGTTGTTGATCAGGTTGGCGAGGACGGCCGCCACCGCGGCGGCGCCGAGCAAGGCGAGGAACGAGGTGGAAGCCGGCACCAGGTGGCTGAGTGCCTCGTCCAGTCCGTTGTCGACGACGGCGCGGACCACGATCGCCAGCGCGAGCACGAAAGCGACGAAAGGGATGCTCGCCGACCGCACGATCGCGGCGGGCGAGGTCCGCCGCCGCACGAGGGCACGGCAAGCCAGGACCGCGGCACCCGCGAACGCGGCCCACGCGGGGCTGACGTCCAGCAGCGACGTGAGCACGAACCCCGCCAGTGTCAGGCCGAGCACCACGAGGACGAACGCCGGCACCTTCCCGGCCGGGACCGCCTTGCCTCCCCGCGGCCGGGCCGCCAGATCGGCGGCGAAGAACCGGCGGAACACCAGGAATTCGGTGAGCACCGCGGCCAGCCAGGGCAAGGTCATCAGCGCGGTGAACCGCAGGAACGAGATGCCGGTCGTGGCGACGGCGAGCAGATTGGTCAGATTGGACACCGGGAGCAGCAGCGAGGCCGAGTTCGCCAGATGCGTGCAGGCGTAGGCGTGCGGTTTGGCCCGCGCGCCCATCCGCGCGGCGGTGGCGAACACGACCGGGGTCAGCAGGACGACGGTGGCGTCCAGGCTGAGCACCACGGTGACCGCCGCGGCGACGACGAACACCGCGGGAAGCAGCCGTTGCGGACGTCCCCGGCTGAAGCGGGCCATGAGCGTCCCGGCCGCCTGGAACAGTCCTTCGTCGTCGCACAATTTGGCCAGGACGAGCACCGCGGCGAGGAAACCGGCGACCGGGGCGAGCCTGGTCACTTCGTCGAGGGCGTCGGGGAACGAGATCGCTCCGGTCACCAGGACGATCGCCGCGGCGGGGACGGCGGCGACCGCCTCCGGGAGCCCGCGTGGCCGGATCACCGCGAAGGCCAGGACCACCAGCAAGAGCGCGATGGACAGCAACTCGCCCGGAATGCCTGTCAGTGCGAACCTCCTCCGCATGAAGCCGACTTCGGCAATCTAGGCTGGGCCTGGTGCGAGAGACGAACTGGGCGGGAAATCAGACCTTCTCCGCGGAGCGGATCCTCCAGCCACGCACGATCGGGCAGGTGCAGGAGGCCGTCGCCGGGGCGAGAGCGGTCAAGGCGCTCGGCAGCGGGCACTGTTTCAACGACATCGCGGACAGTCCGGGTGGCGTCCTGCTCGATCTGTCCGTGCTCGACGTGGAGACCGGCCTTGACACGGAGTCGGCGACGGTCACGGTGCCCGCGGCGGCCCGCTACGGCGACATCGCCGTCCAAGTGCACCACGCCGGGTTCGCGCTGGCCAACCTCGCCTCACTGCCGCACTGCACGGTGGCGGGTACCGTCGCGACGGCGACCCACGGCTCCGGGCGGCGTAACCAGAGTCTGGCGTCGGCGGTGTCCGGTTTGGAGCTGGTGACCGCCGACGGTGAGCGGAAGACCTTCTCCCGGCACGACGGCGTGGTCGTCGGCCTCGGCGCGCTGGGGGTGGTGACCCGGCTGACCCTGGACCTGGTGCCGTCGTTCTACCTCCGCCAGGACGTCTTCGACGGCCTGCCCTGGGAATCGATGTACGAGCACTTCGACGAGATCCAGGACGCCGGTTACAGCGTCAGCCTCTTCACGAACTGGGCCCGCGACGAGGTCGACCAGGTCTGGGTCAAAGGACCGGGGCAGCCGGGCGTGGACTTCTTCGGCGCGACGGCGGCGGACGGGCCACGGCATCCGGCCCACGCGGCGGGCATCCCGGCGGACAACTGCACGCGGCAGCTCGGCGTCACCGGCCCGTGGCACGAACGGATCCCGCATTTCCGCCTGGACTTCACGCCCAGCATCGGGAACGAACTCCAGACCGAGTACTTCGTGCCCATCCGGCACGCCGTCGAGGCGATGGAGGCGATGCGCGGACTCGGGCACCGGCTGGCACCCGTCTTGCTCACGTCCGAGATCCGCACGGTCGCGGGGGACGAGCTGTGGCTCAGCCCGTTCCACGGCGGCGACCGGCTGGCCCTGCACTTCACCTGGCTGCCGGACGAGAAGGCCGTGCGCGAGCTGCTGCCCGTGATGGAGGAGCGGCTGGCACCGTTCGACGTCCGGCCGCACTGGGGAAAGCTCTTCCACCACGCGGCGGATTACCCGAAGCTGGCCGATTTCCGGTCGCTCGCCGGCGAACTGGACCCGGACGGCAAGTTCCGGAGCCCGTTCGTCCGGCGGCACGTGTTCGGGGAGCGCTAGTCGGATTGCGACCAGGCCGCGACGGGCAGTGAGAGGTACACGCCGACGTCGTCGATCCCGGTCGCGGCTTCGATGCTCGTGCGGAGCAGGTCCACCCGGCTCGGAAACCACTTCGACCGGGCCTCCACCAGGAGGTCGAGTCCGAAGCGGTCGAACGGTCCCGGTGTGCGGAAACGCAGTTCGACGTCGCCCGGCTGGAGGTCGCCGTCATAGGGTTCCTCGGGGCATTCCACCGCGACGGACACGAGATGCGGAAGAACCGAACCGAGCTCTCGCAGCTTGGCTTCGGGAAGATGAGGCGCGTAGGTGATTTCCACGAGAGGCACGGCACAAGCCTAGGGGCGGGCGAAACTGCTATCCTGGCGCCAGTTGCTTGCTCGCGCGGGAAGATCCCCGGCTGCTGCACTGGAGCCGCACGTTTCTCCCGAGGAGCCTCCATGTCTCTTCCCCTCGCCCGTCGCATGGACGGCGTCACCAGTTCTCCCGTGCGCGACCTGCTCGCGCTCACCGCCCGCCCGGGCGTGATCTCGTTCGCCGGCGGGATGCCCGCGCCGGAACTGTTCGATGTGGACGGTCTCCGCGCCGCCTTCGACCGGGCACTCGCCGACAGGTCCGCGTTACAGTATTCGCCCACCGAAGGGAATCCGCGGCTGCGTGAGCTGCTCGCACAGCGGCTGTCCGATCGCGGCGTCGCGACCACTGTGGACGATCTGCTGATCACCACGGGTTCGCAGCAGGGCCTGCAACTGCTGAGCACCGCGTTGCTCGACCCCGGCGCCACCGTGCTGGTGGAAGAACCGGTGTATCTGTCGGCGCTGCAATGCTTCCAGCTCGCCGAGGCACGCGTCGTGCCCGTTCCCGGTGACGCGGAAGGGATCGACCCGGCCGCGCTGGACGAGATCGCGGCCAGGGAACGGCCCGCGCTGCTCTACCTCGTCCCGACGTTCTCGAATCCCTCCGGGCGCACGGTCGGTCCGGAGCGGCGCCGCGCTCTCGCGGAAGTGATCGCGCGGCACGGGTTCTGGCTCGTCGAGGACGATCCGTACCACGAACTGCGGTATCGCGGCGAACGCGAGGAACCGCTTTCGGCCCGTCCCGAGCTCGCCGGGCGCACGATCTATCTCGGCACGTTTTCGAAGGTGATCGCGCCAGGAATGCGGGTGGGCTGGTTCCGGGCGCCGAGGGAACTGCTGCGCCGGGTCACGATCCTCAAACAGGCGACCGATCTGCACAGTTCGACCGTCGACCAGGCGGCCGCCGCCGAATATCTGGCCGTCGCGGATCTCGACGCGCACGTGCGGAAGCTGTGCGCGACCTACCGCGTGCGCCGCGACGCGATGCTGGCCGAGCTGCCCGCGATCACCCCGCCCGGGACGACGTGGACCGACCCGGACGGCGGGATGTTCGTCTGGGTCACGTTTCCCGGCGGCGCGGACACGGACCGGTTGCTTCCCGAGGCGCTGCGGCAGGACGTCGCCTTCGTGCCCGGCTCGGCATTCCAGGTGGGGGAGCCGGATCGGTCGGCGTTGCGGCTGTCGTTCGCGACGCACGCGCCGGAGACGATCGCCGAGGGTTTGCTGCGGCTGGGCAAAGCGCTGGCGCAGTGAGGTAAGCGTCGTTCGGGGTCTCGTACCGGCCCGGGCGCGCGAGGGGCGATTCGGGTTGGAACCAACCGTGTCTCAAGGGACGACACACGTGTCCAGGTGGACGACACACGTGATCCGACGGACGACACGCGTGTCCAGGTGGACGACACGCGGCGGACCGGCCGCGGGCGTGTGCCGTCCCTCTGATCACGTGTGCCGTCCATCCGGTCACGCGAGGCCTCTCACAGAAGCTGCCGCGCCCATTCGGTGATCACGGCGGCCGTCTTCGCCGGCTGGTCCTCGGCCGTGTAGGCGTAACTGTCGGGAATGGTCTTCAACGGCGCGTCCAGTCGTTCGGCGAACCGCCGCGCGTGGGCGAGCGGGAACACGCGGTCCTCCGCGGCCCAGGCCAGCAGGATCGGTTTGCCGAACCGGGCCGGGAGGAGGGCGGCCGCCTCGCGGCTGTATCGCGCGGACACGCTGCCGATGGCCTTGCGGCCGTCGTGGCGGATCGCCGGATCGGTCAGGACGGGGCCGATGAAGCTCTCCATGGCCCGTGTGTCGACGGGGTATTTGGCGAGCCACCCGTAGGTGTTGCGCCGGCGCCAAGTGCGGCGGATCCGCAACGCCTGGTAGAGCGCGCGGTAAGTCGCGGGATGGGCGGCGGTCGCCTTGAGGAGCCCGAAACCGCCGGGCTTGGGCGGCCAGGAGCACTCCGGGGTTTCGCAGCTGTTGAGTACCAGGCGCGCGATCCGGTCGGGGTACGTCGTGGCGACGATCTGGCTGTAGGCGCCGCCGGAATCGTTGCCGATCAGCGTGACCTCGGTCAGGCCGAGGGCGTCGAGGAACTGCGCGATCACGGCGGCCATCCCGGACGGGGAAAGGTCGGCGTCGCGGCGCATCGGGATCAGATGGGCACCGAGCGGCCAATCCGGTGTCACACAACGAAAAGCGGGGGAGAGTAGCGGGACGAGCGCGCGCCACAGGTTCGCGTTCACCAGGTAGCCGTGGACGAAGACGAGGGTCGGCCCGGACCCGCTCTCGTGATAGCGCAAGGTGCCCGAGGGGAGTTCGACCTCCTTCGCGGCGCCGAGCCGGGGATCCCGCCAGCCGGTGCCCGCCCAGTTCGTCATGCCCGCCGCCTTTCGCCGGAGAGTTCTTGTAACCGTTGCAAGAACTGTAGCGCGGTTCTTGCAACGGTTACAAGAACCGCTAAGCTCGCAGCGTGGACCCGCGCAAGGAACGGACCGTCGCCGCGCTCCTGCGCGCCGCGGACGAGGTCTTTCGGGAACGTCCGGCCGATGACGTCACGGTCGAAGAGATCGCCGAGTCGGCGAAGGTCTCGGTCGGCTCGCTCTACAACCATTTCGGCTCGAAGGCGGGTCTGCACGCGGCGGTGGTGGAGCGCGCGCTCCAGACTGATCGCGAATACATGGATCGCGCCTATGTCCCCGGTCGCAAGCCGATCGAGCAGATCTACGCCGCGGCCGACGAGTACCTGGCGTTCTATCTGGCCAATCCCGACTACTTCCGGATGCTGGCGTTTCCCCGTGAGCCCGGCGGCTACGCCGCGGGCCGTGAACTCGCGGATCGGCTCGCCCGGTCGGTCGCCGAGCAGAACGCGCGGCTCGTGCGCGCCCTACACGAAGGGGTGGAGGCCGGCGAGTTGCGGGACGTCGACCCCGAGGAGGCCGCCACCGTGTTGTGGGCGGCGTGGAACGGCATCATCAGTCTCGGCTGGCGGCCGGATGCGTTGCGCCGCGACGAAGAACAGCTGCGTGCCCTGCTCGCCGCGGCGACCGAGATCGCCGCGAACGGCTTGGTGAAGCGCTAGTCGACCTGCGGGTCCCAGGTCAGCAGCCGGACCTTGCTGACGGTCTGGACATGCCGTCGCATCGCGTTCGCGGCCGCCTTCGGGTCGCCGTTCCGGATGGCCTCGGCGATGTTGTGATGCTGGCTCAGTGAGCGCCACGGCCTGCCGGGCTGCCGCAAGGACTCGTTGCGGCTTTCCGCGATCTGCGTGTCGATCGAACGCATGAACTCGGCGAGGAGGGCGTTGTTCGCGGCGGCGGTGATCGCTTCGTGGAACCGGCGATCCCCTTCGGCGCCGTGCCCGCCGTCCTCGATCTCGGTCTTCATGTACTCCAGTGCCGCGTCGATGGCGGCGAGATCCGCGTCGGACCGCCGCGCGGCGGCCAGTTCGGCGAGCTTGGTCTCCATCGCCTCGCGGGCTTCGAGCACTTCGGGAAGTCGCCTGCGGCGGGCGACGAGTTCGTCGACCGGTTCGACGTCGAGGTGATCGTTGCGCAGGTAGGTGCCCCCGCCGTGCCGGGATTCGAGCAGGCCCTGCACCTCGAGCACGACGATCGCCTGCTTGATCGACGCGCGGCTGACCCCGAGCCGCTCGGCGAGGTCGCGTTCGCTGGGGAGTTTGTCGCCCGCGTGCAGGCCGGACTCCTCGACGTGCGCCTTGATCCGCTCGACGACCTGCTCGTAGAGCTTCGCCCGGTTCAACCGGCTCAACGCCTCCGGCACTCGGTCCCCTCCCTCGACTGGACAAGTGGCTCAGCCAATTTACCACTCATGGGTTGACAGGTGGTCACCGTCACAGGGAAAGTGGCTCAGCCACTAGTCCACTCGGCCACTCGCCAGGGGGCTCCTGCCGTCAAGGAGGACGGTCATGTCCGCCCAGCTGATCTCGATCCTCGTTCTCGTGGTGATCTTCGCCCTCGCCACGACCCGCTCGATCAACATGGGGGCGCTCGCCTTCGCCGGCGCGTTCCTCGTCGGCACCCTCGCCGGTGGCCTGGACACCGACGGCATCTTCGCCGGTTTTCCCGGCGACATCTTCGTGGTGCTGGTGGGCGTCACGTACCTGTTCGCCATCGCCAGGGCCAACGGCACCACCGACTGGCTGGTCGCCGCGGCCGTCCGCCTGGTCGGCGGGCGGATCGCGCTCATCCCGTGGGTGATGTTCGTGGTCACCGGCGCGCTGACCGCGATCGGCGCGGTGAGCCCCGCGGCCTGCGCGATCGTCGCGCCGATCGCGCTCGGTTTCGCCGCCCGCTACAAGATCAGCCCGCTGCTCATGGGTGCGATGGTGGTGCACGGCGCGCAGGGCGGCGGGTTCTCGCCGATCAGCGTCTACGGCTCGATCGTCAACGGGATCGTCGAGCGCAACCACATCGCGGGCAGCCCCGTGGTGCTGTTCTTCGCGAGCCTCGGGATGAACCTCGCCATCGCGGGCGTCCTGTTCGTCGTCCTCGGCGGGACCAAACTCCGGCGCCGCCGGCTCGTGACGGCGGGCGCCGGCGGAGTCGAGGCCGACGAAGAACCGCTGCCGCACGAACAGCGCATTCCCTTGGACGGGCCCAAGATCGTCACGCTGACCGGCCTGGTCGCGCTCGTGGTCGGCACCCTCGTGTTCGACCTCGACCCGGGCCTGACCGCCATCACCGTCGCCGTACTGCTGAGCGTCGCGTGGCCCAAGACCAGCCGTTCCGCCGTCTCCGAGATCACCTGGCCGACCGTGCTCCTGATCTGCGGTGTGCTGACCTACGTGGCGGTGCTGAAGGAGATCGGCACCATCGACTACGTCGGCAACGCGGTCACCACCGTCGGGATCCCGCTGCTCGCGGCGCTGCTGCTCTGCTACATCGGCGGTATCGTCTCCGCTTTCGCGTCCTCGGTCGGCCTGATGGGCGCGCTCATCCCGCTCGCCGTGCCGTTCCTGGCGCAGGGCACGATCGGGCCGGTCGGCATGATCGCCGCCCTCGCGGTCTCGGCGACGATGGTGGACGTCAGTCCCTTCTCCACCAACGGCGCGCTCGTCCTCGCCAACGCGAAGGACGTCGACCGCGACAGGTTCTTCAAACAACTTCTGGTCTACGGGGCGCTCGTGGTGGCCGTCGTGCCGCTGATCGCCTGGCTCGTGTTCGTCGTGCCCAACTGGGGCTGAGGAGGAGATCCATGCTGGTTGCCGGGAAGAGTGACCGCGTCGCCCTGCGGTTCGGCGCCGAATCCCTGACCTACGGCGAACTCGCGCGCGTCGCGGGTCCGCTCGCCGCCACGCTGACCGGCCGCACACGGGTCGCGGTGTGGGCGACACCGACGCTGCGGACCTGCGTCGCGATCGTCGCCGCGCTGACCGCCGGAGTCCCGGTGGTACCGATCAACCCGAAGGCCGGTTCCCGCGAACTGGCGCATATCGTCGCCGACAGCTCGCCGGACCTCGTGCTGGCCGCGCCGGACGCCGAGCTGCCACCGGAACTCGATGTGGCGCAGCGAATTCCGGTCGAGCTGGATACGTCGGGCACACCTTGGCAAGGTGAGGAACCGGATCCGGAGAGCCCGGCGTTCGTCATCTACACCTCGGGCACCACCGGACCGCCGAAGGGAGTCCTCCTCCCGCGCCGGGCGGTGGCGTCGAATCTCGACGCGCTCGCGGAGATCTGGGACTGGACCGACGCCGACGTCCTCGTGCACGCCCTTCCGCTGTTCCATGTGCACGGCCTGATCCTGGGCGTCGTCGGCCCGCTGCGACGAGGCGGTTCGCTGCACCACCTCGGCCGGTTCTCGACCGAAGCGGCCGCGAAGGAACTGGCCGGTGCGGGCACGATGCTCTTCGGTGTCCCGACGATGTACCACCGGCTCGCGGCCGACTGCGAGGCCGATCCCGCGCTGGCCGCCGGAGTGGGCGCGGCGCGGCTGCTGGTCTCGGGCTCGGCGGCTCTGCCGGCCACCGACCACGAGCGGATCACCGCCGCGACCGGACAACGGGTCGTCGAACGCTATGGCATGACCGAAACGCTGATGAACTGCGGTGTCCGCGCCACGGGGGACCGGCGGCCCGGTGCGGTCGGCCCGCCGGTGCCCGGCGTCGAACTGCGGCTGGTCGACGACGCGGGAGAACCGCTCACCGGCGAGTCCGTCGGCGAGATCGAGGTCCGCGGTCCGAACCTGTTCCTCGGCTACCTGAACCGGCCGGACGCCACGGATGCCGCGATGCGCGACGGCTGGTTCAAGACCGGTGACATGGCGGTGCGCGATCCGGACGGCTACGTGCGGATCGTGGGCCGCCGCGCCACCGACCTGATCAAGAGCGGCGGCTACAAGATCGGCGCCGGTGAGATCGAGAACGCGCTCCTGGAGCATCCGGGGGTCGCGGAGGCGGCCGTCACCGGGGAGCCGGACGACGACCTCGGCGAGCGCATCGTGGCCTGGATCGTCCCGGCCGGGGCCAAGCCGACGGCGGGCGAACTCGCCGACCACGTCGCCGGTCTGCTGTCCCCGCACAAGCGGCCGCGGGTCGTGCACTATCTGGAAGCGTTGCCCCGCAACGAGATGGGCAAGGTCCTCAAGCGGGCTCTCCATGACTGACCCGCTGGGCTGGGACGGTTACGCCGCTTCCCTGGCACACGCCAGGGAACGCACGGGCACGGACGAGTCGGTGGTCTGGGAGCGCGCGAAGATCGGCGGCCACGAGGTCGTGGTGATCCGCTTCGAGTTCGGTTTCCTCGGCGGTTCGGTCGGGACCGGCACCGGCGCGCTCATCGAGCAGGCGCTCGACGAGGCGCGCTCGCACCGCCTGCCCGTCGTCTCGCTGCTGTCCACGGGCGGCACCCGGATGCAGGAGGGCGTCCCGGCGCTGCGGCAACTGCAGCGGATCGCGCGCGGTCTGGCGTCGCTGCGCGAAGAGCGGCTGCCGCACATCACCGTCGCGCGGCATCCCACCACCGGCGGGGTGTGGGCGTCCCTCGGCGCCGACGCCGATGTCGTGCTCGCCGTCCCCGGCGCCCAAGTGGGGTTCGCCGGACGCCGGGTGCGGCAGGAGCGGTACGCCGACGATCCCGCGTACACGGCGGAAAGCCAGTACGCGGCCGGATATGTCGACGAACTCGTGGCCGAAGAGGCGATCACCGACCGGCTGGAGGTCTGGCTCGGTCTCCTGACCGGTGCTCCCCGGAACCGTCCGGCGGATCTGCCCCGCGCGCTCGGCGCCCTCGATCCCGCCCCGGACGGCTGGCAGGCCGTTCTCCGCGCCCGGTCGGCGGACCGCCCCCGCGCGAGCGCCTACCTCGACGACTACTTCGACACCCGCGTCGCCCTCCGGGGCGGCGCCGACGACGGCGTCCTCTGCGGGTTCGGAAACAGGGGCGGGCGGGCGATCGCCTTCGCCGCGCAGACCGGGACCGCGACCACGCCCGCCGGTTTCCGGACGGCGACCCGGCTGATCCGCCTCGCCGACCGGCTGGGGATGCCGGTGCTGACCCTCGTCGACACCCCGGGCGCGGCCGCCGATCCGGCCGCGGAGACGGACGGCGCAGGGAACGCCATCGCCGAACTGTTCGGCACGATCGCGGCGGCGGAAGTGCCGATCACGACCCTGGTGGTCGGGGAAGGAGGATCGGGCGGAGCGCTCGCCTTCTGCTCGGCCGACCGGATCTGGCTGACCCCGGACGCCTGTTTCTCCGTCATCGCCCCGGAACTGGCGGCCGGGATCCTCAAACGGGATCCTGAAGAGATCCCAGCCCTCGCCGACGCGCTGAAGCCACGTCCCGAAGATCTGCTCGCCCTCGGTGTCATCGACGGCATCGCGGGACCGGAACCGGTCACCTTCCTGAGATAAGGGGTTCGCCATGTTCAAGCGGATTTCCGTCGCGGTGCTCGCCGCGGTCACGCTCGGTCTCCTGGCCACGCCGCCCGGCCAAGCCGCCGGAGCCGCCCGCTACGTCGCCATGGGCAGTTCCTTCGCCGCGGGGCCCGGAATCCCGCCACAGCAACCAGGAACCCCCGCGGCGTGCGGACGTTCGACGAAGAACTACGCGACTCTCGTGGCCGGGGAACGCGGATTCGCCCTCACCGATGTCACGTGCAGCGGAGCGACCACGGCGAACATCCTCACCACCGGACAGGCCGGGCAACCGCCACAGATCGACGCCGTCACCAGGGAAACCCGGCTGGTGACCGTCACCATCGGCGGTAACGACGTCGGCTACGTCGGGAGCCTGTTCACCTATGCCTGCCAGAACACCGGCGGCGCGAACTGCGGCCAGGTCGACCAGGACGCCGTCCGCGCGGCACTGGCCACGGTGCACGAGAAGATCGGCGCCGTCATCGCGGCGGTCCATCGGCGCGCGCCGCGAGCGCGTGTGCTGGTCGTCGACTATCTGACGATCGTGCCGCGCACCGCGCCCGCCTGCGACGGCGTTCCCCTCACCCCGGAGCAGCTGGCCTTCGAACGCGAGGTCGCGGACCGGCTCGCGGCGGCGACCCGGCGGGCGGCCCGCGCCGAACGGGCCACCCTGATCCCGGCGGCCGCGTCCAGCGCGAACCACGACGCCTGTGCCGCCGTTCCGTGGATGGAGCGGTACGCGGCCGCGCCGGGACGCGTGCCGTATCACCCGAACGAGGCCGGCATGGCGGCTGTCGCGGACCTGATCACGGCACGGCTGCCTTAGCGCGGAAAGTGCGGCGGTAGCTGTCCGGCGGCACCCCGACCGTGCGGTTGAAGTGCCGCCGCAGCGTGGCGGCGGTACCCATCCCGGTGGCCTCGGCGATCAGGTCGACGCTGTCGTCGGTCCGCTCCAGGAGTTCTTGTGCGCGGCGGATGCGCTGGTTCAGCAGCCAGCGCAACGGCGTCGTCCCGGTCGCCGACCTGAAGTGCCGTGCCAGGTTGCGTGAACTCATGTTCGCGTGCCGGGCGAGGTCCTCGACGGTCAGCGGCCGGTCGAGCCGTTCGGTGACCCAGGGGAGCAGGCCGCCGAGCGGATGGTCGTCCTGGTCGGGCACCGGGGCGGTGACGAACTGGGCCTGTCCGCCCGCGCGGTGCGGCGGGACGACGAGGCGGCGGGCGATGGAGTTCGCGACCGCCGAACCGTGGTCGGTCCGGACCAGATGCAGGCACAGGTCCATCGCGGCGGCCTTGCCCGCGGAGGTGAGCACGCTGCCGTTGTCGACGTAGAGGACGTCCGGATCGACCTCCACCGAGGGAAACCGGGCGGCGAGGACGTCGGTGTGCGCCCAGTGCGTCGTCGCCCGGCGTCCGTCGAGCAGACCGGCGGCCGCCAGCACGAACGCGCCCGTGCACAGGGACGCCACCCGCGCCCCCGCTTCGTGGGCGGCGCGCACGGCCTCGACCAGATCCGGCGGCGGATCGACGTCGATGTCGGCCCAGCCGGGGACGATGACGGTGCGGGCGCGCTTCAGCTCGTCGAGCCCGTGATCGGGTTCGAGCAGGAACCGGCCGACCTTCACCGGTTTCGAGCCGTAGACGCCGAATTCGTACAGGCCCGTGTCGAAGACCTCGTTGGCGATGGACAGCTCGAACTGCAGCATCCCGTCCGTGGCGGCGAGGGCGACGGTACTCATGTCCGAAAGTGTACGCATGATGGCGTTCCGGACACTGTCGATCGGCCGGATCGGCCGACAGGATGGTCCACAGTGGATCGACCGAAGGCAGGAGAAACCATGGGTACGTACGACGTCGCGGTGTTCGGGGCTTACGGGCACACCGGACGGTTCGTGGTGGCGGAGTTGCGCGAACGCGGGTTCGGCGTGCTGGCCGTGGGACGTGACGAGGCGAAACTGCGCGGCCTGCCTTGGCCCGATCTCGACGTGCGCCAGGCGTCGGTCGACGACCCGGCCTCGCTAGACCGCGCGTTCGCCGGCGCGGACGCGGTGATCAACGCCGCCGGACCCTTCGCCGACACCGCCGCTCCGGTGATCGAAGCGGCGCTGCGGGCAGGCGTCCCGTACCTGGACGTGGCCGCGGAGCTCGAAGCGAACATCGACACCTTCGCGCGGTTCGGCGACCGCGCCGCGGGAGCGACGGTGATCCCGGCGATGGCGTTCTTCGGCGGCCTCGGCGACCTGATGGTCACCGCAGCGATGGGTGACTGGACGTCCGCCGATGAAGCCCACGTCGCCTACGGGCTGAGCAGCTGGCACCCGACGGAAGGGACTCGCGCGGCGGGCAGGGTCTCGCGGGAGCGGCGCGACGGAAAGCGGATCCGCTTCTCCGGCGGCCGGATCGAACACCGTGACGACGCGCTGCCGGAGCTGGACTGGGACTTCCCCGCGCCGCTCGGGACCCGCGCCGTGCTCGCCGAGTTCACGATGGCCGACGTCGTCACCGTCCCCAGTCACCTCGACATTCCCGAAGTGACCACGTACATGACCGTGAACGCGGCCCGCGAGGTCGTGAGACCCGAGACCCCCGCGCCTCCCGCCGACGGCCCGTCCTCGCAGGAGTTCGTGGTCGACGTCGTGGTGCGATCCGGCGGCGAAGAACGGCGGATCGTCGCGCGGGGGCAGGACATCTACGCGATCACGGCTCCGCTGGTGGTGGAGGCCGTCCAGCGCGTGCTCGATGGCCGGACCAAGGCGACCGGGGTCGTCTCGGCGGGTGAGGTCTTCGACGCGGCAGGCTTCCTTGCGGCGCTGGCGCCGCGGATCACCGTCACGGGATGACACCGGCTCGCCAGCCCGGATGCGGCAGCCGCACGGGCGGAGTCTCACCCGGCCGGTACTCGAAATGCCACCACTCGTTGTCGTAGATCCGGTAAAGCGCGAAGCGGGCGCCGTGGTCCTCCAGCCACTGCGCGCCCTCGCGCGGCCGGACGTCCAGCGCGGTACCGCTGACGTGCGCGGAATCCTGCGGCGGCAGGACACGCTTGCCGCCGCGGGCGGTCTCAGCGAGGTACAGCCGATGCTGCTCGGCGGCGTCCCGGTGTCCCGAGGTGACGCCGAGGAGGGTGCGGTGCCGCCAGAACGCCTCGGTCCTGGCGGCGGTGAACGCGGCGAGCGTTCCGGCGGTGAGCCCGGCGAGGTTTTCGGCGGGGAACCGCAGCGACAGCGCCCACCCGCAGGCGAGCCGGCGTGCCTGGCCGGGGGATCGCAGCCACGCCGGGATCAGCAGTAGTACCGCGAGGACGCGGGTGATCGCCGCGAGCACGAGTTCTTTCATGGCGTCGACACTCGCCGACGCCTGTGCGAACCCGATCGCGGCGACGTGCGCGGACGCCGACGAAAATGTCACCGTTCCGCACGGAGCGCGCCGTGACAGAACCAAGACATTCCGTGGACGTTCCGTGGAAACGGGATCGGCACCATGGCGTGTCATGGACGAGCGGATTCCGTCCGGCGCTGCGATAGTCGTCGGCATGCCCAGGGTGCTGCTCATCGAGGACGATCAAGCCGTGCGTGACGGGCTCAGCATGGCGCTGGGCGGCCGCGGCCACGCGGTCGACGCGGTGGCCACCGGCGAGGAAGGCCTCGCCCGGCTCGCGTCCCGGCCGCCGGATATCGTCGTACTGGACCTGATGTTGCCCGGACTCGACGGTTTCGAGGTCTGCCGCCGGATCCGGGCGGCGGGGGATCTGCCGATCATCATGCTCACCGCGCGCAACGAGGACATCGACGTGGTGGCCGGGCTCGCCGCCGGCGCGGACGACTACGTGGTCAAACCCGCCAGGGCCCAGGTGCTGGAGGCGCGGATCCGCGCGGTGCTGCGCCGCAGCGGGCAACCCGCGGCGGTGCCCACGCCTGCCGAGATCGAGCGGCACGGCGACCTCGGCATCGACCGTGCCGCGCTGACGGTGACCAAGGGGGACAAGCCCGTCGCCCTCGCCCCGACCGAACTGCGGCTCCTGCTCGAACTCACGCAGGTACCCGGCCGGGTGCTCAGCCGTCAGTATCTGCTGGAAAGCGTGTGGGAACACGGGTACTTCGGCGACTCCCGTGTCGTCGACGCCTGTGTGCAGCGGCTGCGCGCGAAGATCGAGGACGACTCGTCCGCGCCGGTGTACGTGCAGACGGTCCGCGGATTCGGCTACCGCTTCGGGCCACTGTGAAGCTCGGTGGCCTGCGCACCCGGCTGCTCCTGGCGTTCAGCCTGCTGGTCGTGATCACCGCCGCGACGGTCGCCGGTGGCGCCTACGTCCAGTCCCGCACAGTGATCCTTCAGCAGGCGCAGGACGCCACCGCCCGCGTCCTGGTCGACAAGGCCACCGCGCTGTTCCCGCTCGGCCCGCTGCCGCCGGGGGACGGGACGCTGAGCCGGATCAGCGGCGAGCTGTCCGATCGGAATCTGAGCTCTCTGGTCCTGTACGAGGACAAGTCGAGCGGGACCGAACAGATGCGGGCGCTGATCTCGCCCGAGCTTCGTGAACGGGTCCGGTCGGGAAACGTCGCCTGGCAGCGAGTCGACTCCCGCGGCACGCCGATGCTGGTGGTGGGCACCAGGTTCACGGTGCTGCTTCCCGGTGGGCAGGAACGGGATTCGGGCATCGAGGCCTACATCGCGCGCAGCATGGCGCCGGAGGCGAAGAGCATCGACCAACTCGCCACCCGTGCCTGGCTGATCGGCGGGGTGGCGCTCGTCTTCGCCATCGGGCTGGCGTTGCTGGCCGCCCGCGGGGTCCTGCGGCCGGTGCGGGAACTGGGTGACGCGGCACGGCGGCTGGGAAAGGGCGACCTGCGGGCGCGGATCAGCGTCCGCGGCTCGGACGAACTGGCCGGGGTGGCGCGTACGTTCAACGAGACGGCCGAAGCGCTGGAGCGGCACGTCGGCGAGCTGGAACGGATGGAAGCCGACGCGCGGCGGTTCGTCGCCGACGTCTCCCACGAACTGCGCACCCCGCTCGCCGCGATGACCGCGGTCGCGGACGTGCTGGAGCAGGAGGCGTCGAAGCTGCCGGGTGACGCCGGTCGCGCGGCGAAGATGAGCATCGAGGAGACGCACAACCTGACGCGGCTGGTGAACGACCTCATCGAGGTCTCCCGCTTCGACGCCGGGGCCGCCGCGCTGGCGCGGGAGGAGGTCGACGTCGCCGAGGTGGTCACGGCGAGCTTGCGCATCCGGGGCTGGACGGGCGAAGTGGAGGGAGACCTGCCTTCCGGGATCTTCGCCGAGTGGGATCCGAGGCGGGTGGACGTCATCGTGGCGAACCTGGTCGGGAACGCGTTGCGGCACGGGGGAAAGCCGGTCGCGCTCCGGCTTACGGAAGCGGGGGAATGGATCACCCTGGAGGTCTCGGATCGCGGTCCCGGGCTGGCGCCCGAGGTGCTCCCGCACGTGTTCGACCGGTTCTACAAGGCGGATTCGGCCAGGGCGAGGTCCGGCGGCAGCGGACTCGGACTGGCGATCGCCTGGGAGAACGCCCGGCTGCACGGCGGAACCTTGAGCGCGGCCAACGGCGTCGACGGCGGCGCGGTGTTCACGCTGCGCTTGCCCCGGCTGGGAGTGACGGCATGAGGAAGAACTGGCTTTCGGCGCTGTTTGTCGTCTTCTTGGTCGCGGGCTGCGGAGTCCGGCCCAGTGCCGTGATCTCCGGAGCACCCGCGCCGGCGGGTCCGGCGAACGGTGCGGTGCTCTACTTCCTGTCCGGCGGGCAGCCGGTGCGCGTGTTGCGTCCACTGGCGCGGGAACTGCCTCCGGCGAGTCCTGTCGATCTGCTCGCCGCCGGGCCGGACGAGAGTGAGCGGGAACGGGACTACACCACGGAAGTCCCGCCCGGCACCGCGGTTCTGGACCAGACGCCCGCGCCGAACGGGGTCACGGTGACCCTGTCGGTGGGCGTCGCCGGGTTGTCGGCGAGGGCGGTCGACCAGATCGTGTGCACCGCCAGGGACGCTCTCGGCGGGAGTGCGCAGATCACGTTGCGGGGTGAGGGAACCGTGCGTGGTCCGCTGTCGTGTCCCTTGCCCGGCTAGGCGATCTCGCGTGCCCGGACACGCAACTCACGTGATTGGAGGCGTAACTCGCGTGATCAGGCTCCGCACACTCGAGTTCCGCCTTCGATCACGTGAGTTCGGCGTCTGATCACGTGAGTTACGTCTTCGGCCTGCCGCTTTCCAGGTCAGGCACACGCGGACGACACGTGCCACTGCATTTTTACCCGCACGGTCCCCACCGGAAGTGTCCCGGATCACCGGTGTCGGTCCCTCGCTTTGTCTCGATCGGCCCGCTAGCTTAGGCAAGGCTAAGCAAATGGAACGGGGGTTGTGGCGTGGAGGGGATCGAGGGCAGGGTCGCACTCGTCACCGGAGGCGCGCGCGGGATCGGGGCGGCCGTCGTGGACGGGCTCGCCGGGGCGGGCGCGATCGTGGCGGCCGTGGACCTGGTGGAAAGCTCTCCCCGGGACGGAGTGACGTCGTTCGTCGCGGACGTCGGCGATCCCGCCGCCGTCGCGCGGGTCGTCGACGAGGTCGAACGCGAACTCGGGCCGATCGGGGTCGGCGCGTCCGTCGCCGGGGTACTGAAGCCGGGGTCCGTCTGCGACACGAGCGACGAAGACTGGGCGGCGACCTTCGCGGTCAACTCCACCGGTGTTTTCACCGTGCTCCGCGAGATTTCTCGCCGGATGGTGCCCCGCCGGAGCGGTGTGCTCGTGACCGTCGGGTCGAACGCGGCGGGAGTCCCGCGCAGCGGGATGGCCGCCTACGCCGCGTCGAAGGCGGCCGCGACGATGCTGACCCGCTGTCTCGGACTCGAACTCGCCGGCTCCGGAATCCGCTGCAACATCGTCTCTCCCGGCTCGACCGACACCGACATGCAACGTCTACTGTGGACAGACGCGAACGGCGCGGACCGTGTCATCGCGGGGAATTTGGGGCAATACCGTGTCGGCATACCGTTGGGCCGGATAGCCGAACCGGCCGATATCGCCGACGCGGTCCTGTTTTTGGCCTCCGACCGCGCGCGGCACATCACGATGCAGAACCTCTACGTCGACGGCGGGGCCACGCTCCGCGCGTGATCTCGATGACGCAACGAAGACTTTTCGGGTCCGTACGATTAGGTTAGGCTAACCGAAGAGGCGCGTCCGGGGATCGCGTTCCGCGCCGCACAGGGCACCACGGGTGCCGACCTGGTCAGTAGTATTCGCGAAAGGGAATCCAGTCGTGTCCTCACCTGCACCGGCCCGACCAAGGCCGGTCCACCAGGCGGCCGATCTGCTGGCGGCATACCTGCCCGGATCGTTCTACTACTCGTCCGCTCGGGGATCGCTTCTCGCCGACGGGGTGTATTCCCCGGTCCACGCGGCACCGGGCAAACGTGCCCGTGCCGCCGCCGAAGTCCTCGACGCCGCCCTTGTGGCGGGGGTGACCGAACCCGTGGTCGCCGGGGCCATCGGATTCCGGCCCGACGCGCCGAGCAGCCTGGTGGTGCCCGCCGTGGTGCGCCGGGCCGGACCACCGAAGCAGAGTGGTCCGGTCGCCCCGCTCGGCGGCGGGACCTGGGCGGTGTCGTCGCGACCCGCGCCGGAGGTCTACACCACCGCGGTCGCCAAGGCGCTGAACGAGATCCGCGACGGTGCCCTGCGCAAGATCGTGCTGGCCCGCTGCCTCGACGTCACCGGTGGCGACCCCATCGCCGTGCCGCGGCTGCTGGCCCGTCTCGTCCACGCGGACCCGGCGGCCCACGCTTTCGCGGTCGACGTCAGCGCGCCCGGGGACCCCGCGCCGCGCACCCTGGTCGGCGCGAGCCCGGAACTGCTGGTTTCCCGTCGCGGCCGGGTCGTGACGGCGAACCCGCTCGCCGGGTCGCGGAAGAGGGTGGGCGACGACGTCGAAAACGCCCGCCGGATCGAGGATCTGCTGGCGTCCGAAAAGGACCGTGCCGAACACGCCCACGTCGCCGCCCAGGTGGCCGAAGTCCTGGGCCGGTTCTGCGTCGACCTCGACGTCCCGGCCGAACCCGAGGTCATCGGCACGCCCACGATGTGGCACCTCTCGACCAGGATCAGCGGACGGCTCGCCGACCCGGGTGACGCCGGTTCGTCCGCGCTCGGGCTGGCGGAAGCGCTGCACCCGACACCCGCCGTCTGTGGCGTGCCGACGGCGCTCGCCCGCGACACGATCGCCGCGCTGGAGCCCGAGGATCGGGGCTATTACGCGGGTCTCGTCGGCTGGACCGATCAGGACGGTGACGGCGAATGGGTCGTCACCATCCGCTGCGCCGAGGTCCGTGACCGTACCGTGCGGCTGTTCGCCGGCGCGGGAGTGGTGGCGGGTTCCGATCCGGCGGCCGAACTCGCCGAGACCGGCGCGAAGTTCGGCACCATGCTGCGCGCGCTCGGCCTGGAGGGGGCGGTATGAACCCCGATCACGTGCCTTGGCCGCCCGAAACGGCCGCGCGCTACCGGGCTTCGGGATATTGGCGCGGCCAGACCTTCGGCAAGCTGCTGACCAGTCTCGCCGAGGCGTACGCCGAGCGCTCCGCCGTGATCGGCGAGAACGCCCGCTGGACCTTCGCCGAACTCGACGAACGGGCGCACCGGCTCGCGGCCGGGTTCGCCGGTGCCGGGATCCAGCCGGGCGACCGGGTCGTCGTGCAGCTGCCGAACGTGCCGGAGTTCGCGTCCGTCGTGTTCGGACTGTGGCGGGCGGGCGCGTTGCCGGTGTTCGCGCTGCCCGCGCACCGGGCGAGCGAGCTGCGGCACTTCGCCGAGCAGAGCGAGGCCGCGGCGATCCTGACCATCGGCGAGCACGAGCGGTTCGGCCACGCGGCCATGGCACATGCGGTCGCCGCCGAAATCCCTTCGGTGCGCAACGTCTTCGTCGTCGGCACGGAGGAGTTCGCCGTGCTCGAAGCGGCGACACCGCGTGCCCTGCCCGATCCGGATCCCGCCGGGGTCGCGTTCCTCCAGCTGTCCGGGGGCAGCACCGGCCTGCCGAAACTGATCCCGCGCACCCACGACGACTACCTCTACAGCGTCCGCGAGAGCGCCAGGATCTGTGGCCTGCGCCCGGAAAGCGTGTACCTGGCCGCGTTGCCGGTCGCGCACAACTTCCCGCTCAGCTCGCCCGGTCTGCTCGGGGCACTGCACGCGGGCGCCGCCACGGTGTTCGCGCCGCGTCCCGACGCCGACACCGCGTTCCGGCTGATCGAAGCCGAGGGCGTGACGATCACCGGGCTCGTGCCGCCGCTGGCCGCCGCGTGGGCACAGGCGGCCGCGCGAACCACCCGCGATCTGTCCTCTTTGGACGTCCTGCTGGTCGGCGGCGCCAAATGCGCGCGCGAGCTGGCCGAGAAGATCGGGCCCGCGCTGGGTTGCCGTCTGCAGCTGGTGTTCGGCATGGCCGAAGGACTCGTCTGCTACACCCGGCTCGACGATCCGGACGAGTACGTCCTCGCGACACAGGGGCGGCCGATCTCGCCGGACGACGAGGTCCGCGTCGTGAACCCGGACGATCCACTGTCCACTTCGGATGATGTGGTCGCGCCGGGCGAGGTCGGCGCGTTGCTGACCCGCGGCCCGTACACGATCCGCGGCTACTACCGCGCCGCCGAGCACAACAAGACCGCGTTCACCGAGGACGGTTTCTACCGCACCGGGGATCTCGTGCGGCAGCACCCGTCGGGGCACCTCGAAGTCGTCGGCAGGGCCAAGGAACAGATCAACCGCGGCGGCGAGAAGGTGGCCGCGGAAGAGGTCGAGAACCACCTGATGGCCCATCCCGGCGTGCTCGACGCCGCCGTCGTAGCGGTGCCGGACCCGTATCTGGGCGAGCGCACCTGCGCCTACGTCGTCCCCGCTGCCGGTGCCGAGCCCGTCGCGGCGGAACTGCGCCGGTTCGTCCGCGAACGCGGGGTGGCGGCGTTCAAGGTGCCCGATCTGGTCCAGGTCGTGCCGGAGTTCCCGGTGACCGGCGTCGGCAAGACCAGCAAACGCGAGCTGAGGGCGGCGTTGGCCGCCCTGGCGAAGGAGAAGTGAACGTGTCACTGCCCAAGATCGAGCCGTACGCCCTGCCGACGGAGGCCGAGCTGCCCGCCGGCCGGGTCGGCTGGAAGCCCGATTCCGCCCGCGCCGCGCTGCTGGTGCACGACGCGCAGCGCTACTTCCTCGCGCCGTACGAAGGATCCCCGGTGCCGGAGATGGTCGCGAACATCGCCGCGCTGGCCGACGCCGCCCGCGCCGCGGGGGTCCCGGTGTTCTACACCGCGCAGCCCGGTCACCAGGCCGCCGAGGATCGCGGCCTGCTCACCGAGTTCTGGGGCGACGGTATCGGCGCGGTCATCGACGAAGACCCCGCCGCCGCTGACGTGGTGCCCGAACTCGCCCCGAAACCGGGTGACAAAGTCCTGACGAAGTGGCGCTACAGCGCGTTCCAGCGCAGCACCTTCACCGAGCAGCTCGCCGAAGCGGGCCGGGACCAGCTGCTGATCACCGGTGTCTACGCGCATATCGGCTGCCAGGCCACCGCGGTCGAGGCCTTCATGCGCGACATCCAGCCGTTCCTCGTCGGCGACGCGGTCGCGGACTTCTCCCGCGAGCGCCACGACCAGGCCTGCGAGTACGTCGCCCAGCGTTGTGGCGCGCTGACCACCACGGCCGCCGCGCTCGCCGCGCTGGCCCCGATCCACGCCGGAGCGCGCTCATGAGCCTCACTGTCGAAAAGATCCACGCCGACGTCGCCGAGCTGCTCGGCTGCGATCCGGCCGAGCTGAAGCCGGAGACCGACCTCACCGACCTCGGTCTCGACTCGATGCGGATCATGGGCCTCGTCGAGCAGTGGCGCACCGAAGGCGCCGACACCCTGGAGTTCGCCGACCTCGCCGAACAACCGACCCTCGGCCGCTGGACGCAGGTCCTCACCGGGAGCACCGCGTGAGCCGCGCCGACCATCGCCACCGGCACCTCGAACGCATCGCCGAAGTCCGCGTGGGCGAGCACGCCGAGAAGGTGGGCTACCCGATCCGCGTGCGGACGGCCGAAGTCGTCCGCACCGCGATGATCGGTTCCGGACTGCTCCGCGTCACCCTGGGCGGTCCTGGAACCGCGGGTTTCGAGGCGCATTCGCCCGACGAGCACGTGAAAGTCCTGTTCCCCGAGCTGGATCCCGAGCCGCGGCTGCCGGTCCAGGACGGCGACATGCTGCGCTGGCCCAAGCCCTCGCCGACTTCGCGCGAGTACACGGTCCGCCGGTACGACCCGGCTTCCGGGGAACTCGACCTCGACGTCGCGCTGCACAAGGGCGGGCTCGGATCCGGCTGGGCGGAGAAGGTCGCCCCCGGCACCCCGGTGCACGTCGCCGGCCCACCCGGCGGGCTGATCGTGCCGCACACCTACGACCGCTACCTGCTCGCCGGTGATCTCACCGCGCTGCCCGCGATCGCCCGCTGGCTCGAAGAGCTGCCGCGCACCGCCGCGGGCTGGGCGTTCATCGAGGTCACCGACGCGAGCGAGGAGATCGAGCTGTCCGCGCCTGAAGACGTCGAGGTGCATTGGCTGCATCGCGGCGACGTCGCGCCGGGCGCCTCGGACATGCTCGCCCGCGCGGTCATGACGATCGAGGTCCCCGCCGGTGAACGGCTCTACGCCTGGGTCGCCGGTGAAGCCGGACAGATCAAGCCGTTGCGCCGCTGGCTCAAGAACGACCTCGGGCTCGGCAAGGACGACCACGACGTGACCGGCTACTGGAAACGCGGCGTCGCGGACTTCGACGACGAGCACGACCACTGATCCCCACCAAGAAAACCGAGGAAACCCATGCGGACCACCAGAACCCGCCGTCTCGCCGGAGCGCTCGCGCTCGCTTTGACGGTCGCGACCGCGGCCACCGCCTGTGGGTCCGGCGACGCCGGGCAGGCGGACGGCGGTCCGACCCGGGTGTTCGCCGCCGACAACGGCCAGATCACCATCCCGGTCTCGCCGAAGCGGGTCATCGCGACCGGCTACGCCGTGCCCGCCCTGCTCGAAGCGGGCGCGCCGCTGGTCGGGGTGTCCAGCTGGAAGCGCGGCATCCCGCTGTTCAACGAGCAGGAGCGCAAGAAGTACGACGAGCTGGCGAAGGTCGCGGGCGAGTCGGCGGCGGAGACGAACTACGAGGCGATCGCGCAGGCCGACCCCGACCTCATCGTCATCGGTGTGCCGAAGCCGGTTCTCGCCGACATCGACATCAAGCGGCTCGAAGCGATCGCGCCGGTCGTGGCGATCGGCCCGTCGGTGCCGTCGATGTGGCGTGAGCTGTCCCGCAAGCAGGCTGACGCCGCCGGCGCCGCCGCCGGGTTCGACGCCGTCAAGACCGCGTACGAGACCAAGGCCAAGGGGCTGGCCGAGAAGTACAAGGCCGTGCTGCCGCAGCTGAAGCTGGGCCACGTCGGTGCCTACGGCGAGGTCGCCAAGGGCAACTTCCAGCGCGAGTTCAACGGTTCCTGGGGCACCAACATCGCGCAGGACATCGGCGCCACCTACTACGGCCAGGTCAAGGTCAAGGGCGGCGGCTCGAAGGACGTCAGCGAGTATCCCTCGATCGAAGAGCTGTCGACGGCGTTCGCCGAGGCCGACGCCATCACCTACTCGGTCGCCGCCGACGGTTCCGTGCCCGCGCCGGTCAAGTACGTCCTCGACTCGCCGCTGTGGAAGGAACTCCCCGCGGTGAAGGCGGGCAAGGTCTACCCGTTCCGCTACACCGAGGCCGCCACCTACCGGGCCGCGACGTCCACTTTGGACGCCGTCGACCAGGCGTTCGCGCCGCTGCTCAAGCAGTGACCACCACCGGGCGGTCCGCGCTGCTCGGCGCCGCACTGCTCGGGCTCGTCGTGGTCGCCGTGCTGAGCGTCGGCATCGGCGCGCACGCCATCGCCCCCGGCGAGGTCGTGCGCGCCCTGTTCGGCGACGGGAACCCGAGTGACCGGGCGATCGTCCTGGACATCCGGATGCCGAGGGCGGTGCTCGCGATCGGGGTCGGCGCGGCACTCGCCGTCGGGGGTGTGCTCGTGCAGGCCTTGTCGCGCAACGCCTTGGCCGAACCCGGCGTGCTCGGCGTGACCGCCGGGGCCGGGTTCGCCATCGCGGTGGGGTCCTCGTTCGGGCTCGCCGCGTCGGCGCCCGTCGAGCTGGGCCTGGCGGTGCTGGGCGCGCTCGGCGCTTCGGCGCTGGTGTACGCGGTCGGCAGCAAGTCGCCCCTGCGGCTGGTGCTCGCCGGGACCGCGTTGAGCGCCGTGCTGCTGGGGCTCACCCTCGGCCTGCGGCTGCTGTTCCCGGACACCTTCGACGTCTACCGGTTCTGGTCGGTGGGTTCGCTGGCGGGCCGCGAACAGGCGCCGACCACGGTCCCACTGATCATCATCGGCCTGTCCCTGCTGGGCGCGTTCGCGGTGAGCCGTCAGCTGAACGCGATCGCGCTCGGCGAGACGGTCGCGCACACCCTCGGCGCGAACGTCGCCAGGGTCCGGACGATCACCTTGCTGCTGATCACGCTGATGGCGGGCGCGGCGACCGCGCTGGCCGGGCCGATCCTGTTCGTCGGGCTGATCGTGCCGCATCTGGCCCGCCGGGTGGCGGGCGCGTCGATCCCGTGGCTGATCGCGTTCGCCGCGCTGCTCGGCCCGGTCCTGATGCTGGCCGCGGACGTCGGCTCCCGGGTCCTGCTGCCGACGGGCGAGGTCCCGGTCGCGATCGTCACCGCGTTCCTGGGCGGCCCCGTGCTGATCTGGGCCGTCCGCAAATACGGGGCGGCGCCACTGTGAACGCACTCGTCCTGCGGCGCGGGAGGTTCTCCGCCCGGATCGAACGCCGCACCCTCGTCTTCCTCGTGGCGATGCTCGTGGTCATCGCCGGTCTGACGCTGCTCGGGCTTTGTTACGGCGCGGCGTGGGCGAGTCCCGCCCGCGTGTTCGCCGCGCTCACCGGTTCCGGTGGCGGTCCCGGCGTGGTCATCCGCGAATGGCGCCTGCCGCGCGTACTGGCGGGGCTGGTGTTCGGCGCCGCGCTCGGCCTGGCGGGCGCGATCTTCCAGAACATCACCCGCAATCCGCTCGGCAGTCCGGACGTGATCGGCCTCGACGCCGGCGCGTACACCGGCGCGCTGTTCGCGATCACCGTGCTTTCGGGGACGTCGACGCAGCTGACCGTCGGTTCGGTGCTCGGCGGCGTGCTCACGGCGGCGATCGTGTACGCGCTGTCGCTCGGCGGCGGGCTGTCCGGGCTGCGGCTGATCGTCATCGGGATCGCGGTCAACGCGATGCTGACGGCGCTCAACTCGTGGATCGTGCTGCGTGCCGAACTCGAGATCGCGATCGCGGCCGTCGGCTGGAACGCCGGTTCCCTCAACGGGATCGGCTGGGACGACGTCGCGATCCCGTTCGGGGTGCTCGCGGTGCTGTTCGTCGTGCTGTTCACCAGGGCGCCGGCGTTGCACCAGGCCGCGCTCGGCGGCGCGCTGGCGGTCACCACCGGTGTCCGCTGGGACCGGCTGCGGCTGGTGCTGGTGCTGATCGGGGTCGGCTGCACGGCCACGGTCACCGCCGTCGCCGGTCCGATCGCGTTCATCGCGCTGGCCGCCCCGCAGATCGGACGGCGGCTGGCCCGCACGCCCGGTATTTCCCTGCTGCCCGCCGCCCTCACCGGCGCCGTGCTGCTGACCAGCGCCGACCTTACCGCCCAAATGCTGCTCGCGCCGGAAGCGCTGCCGGTCGGTGTGATCAGCACCGTGATCGGCGGCGGCTACCTGATCTGGCTGCTCACCAAGGAGGTGCGGCGCATATGAGTGCCCGCTTGACCGCCAGGGATCTGACCCTGCGCTACGGCGACCGGGTCGTGTCGACCCGGCTGAGCCTCGACGTGCCCGACCGCGCGTTCACCGCCGTCGTCGGACCGAACGCGTGTGGCAAGTCGACGTTGCTGCGCGCGTTCGTCCGGCTGCTGCGTCCGGCCGACGGCGAGGTCCTGCTCGACGGCAAGGACGTCGGTTCCTTCCACGGCAAGGGATTGGCGCGGGAACTCGGGTTCCTGCCGCAGGATCCGGTGGCGCCGGAGGACGTCCGCGTCCGGCAGCTGGTCGCGCGCGGCCGGTTTCCGCACCAAACGCTGTTCGCGTCGTGGTCCGAAGAGGACGAACGCGCGGTGCTGGAGGCGATGACCGCGGCCGGGGTGGCGGGGCTGGCCGACCGGCCGGTGCAGGAGCTTTCGGGCGGGCAGCGTCAGCGCGTGTGGGTGGCGCTGGTGCTGGCGCAGAAGACGCCGTACCTGCTGCTCGACGAGCCGACGTCGTTCCTCGACATCGCGCACCAGTACCAGCTGCTGAACCTGCTGGCGCGCCTGCGCGACGAGGGCCGCACGGTGATCGCCGTCCTGCACGACATCAACCAGGCCTGCCGGTACGCCGATCACCTCGTCGCGTTGCGGGACGGCCGGATCGTCGCGGAGGGCGCGCCCTCCGACATCGTCGACGCCGAGCTGATGAAGGAGGTCTTCGATCTCCCCAGCGTCGTCGTGCCCGACCCGGTGACCGGAACCCCGATGGTGGTGCCCTCATGCTGAATCTCACCGGTGCCCAGCTGGGTATCTGGACCGCGCAACGCCTCGAACCCGACTCGCCTTACTACGTCGTCGGTGACGTCATCGAAATCGTCGGCGAAAAGCCGGTCGACCTCGACGCGCTGACCGAGGCGATCCGCGCGACCGCCGACGAGGCCGACAGCCTGCGGCTGCGCGTCTTCGAGACGCCGGAGGGGCCACGTCAGGTGGTTTCGGACGACGCGGTGCCGTCGCCGGACGTGGTGGATCTGCGCGGCGAGGCCGATCCGGTGGCCGCCGCCCACGCGCGGGTCGACGCCGAACGCCGCCGGGTCGCGGAGGCTTGTCGCGGCATGGTGGACCGGCCGTTGTTCGCCCATCTCGTGCTGCGGCTTTCCGACTCGCACGTGTGGTTCACCCAGCTCGGGCATCACCTCGTGTTCGACGGCTACACCGCGGCGATGCTCGCCCGCCGGACGGCCGCTCGCTACACCGCTTCGGTCCAGGGCAAGGAAGTTCCGCCCTCGACGTTCGCGCGGTTCGCCGATCTCGTCCAGGCCGACCAGGCTTACCGCGAGAGCGAACGGTTCGTCCAAGACCGCGAGTACTGGCGCGAGCGGTTCACGCCGTTGCCGGATATCGACGACGGCGGCAGCGCCTCGGGGCCGCCCGAGCACACCGTGACCGCGCGGGCCGTCCTGCCCGCTGCGGACGTGGCCCGGTTGCGTGAACTGGGCAAACGGGCCGGGACGACCTGGGGCGACGCGCTGATCGCCTGCTACGCCGCGTTCCTGCACCGAGTCCTCGGCTGGACCGACGTCGTGTTCGCGATGCCGTTGATGTGCCGCGAGGGGGCGGCGCTGCGGACTCCGGCGATGGCGGTCAACGTGCTGCCGCTGCGGGTCACGGTGCTCCCGGACGACTCGGCGGCCGGGCTGACCGCGCGGGTCGCCGGTGCGCTGAAGGAGATGCGCACGCACCAGCGGTATCGCGGCGAGGATCTGCCGCAGGATCTCGCGGTGCCCGGCGCCGGGGCGCTGCTGCACGGCCGCGGCATCAACCTCAAGGCGTTCGACCTGAAGCTCGACTTCGCGGGCTCGCACGGCACGATGCGCAACGTCGCGGGCGGACCGCCGGAGGACATGGGGCTGTCGGTGCTCCCGACCTCGGACGGCGGTTTGCTGCTCGGTTTCGAGGTCGACGCGCGGACCCACGACCAGGCCGCCGTCGACGCGAAACTGACCGCGCTGCGCTGCCTGATCACCGCCCTGACCGAACCGGACGGCCCGTCGATCGCCGGTGCGGATCTCGTCCCGCCGGGGGAGCGGGACACGCTGCTGGCGGCGTGGTCCACGCCCGCTCCGGACAGCGAACTCCTTGGCGTACCGGAACTCCTCGCCCGACTCGATCCCGGACAGACCGCACTGGTCTTCGGTGAAGAACGGCTGACCGCGGACGAACTCGTCACGCGCGTCCATCGTCTCGCCCGTGCCTTGCGCACACGCGGTGTCGGGACCGACGACGTCGTCGCGCTGGCCCTGCCGCGGTCCGCGGATCTCGTCGTCGCCCTGCTGGCGGTGCTCGACGCCGGCGCGGCGTTCCTGCCACTGGAACTCGCCCATCCCGTCGAGCGGTTGCGCGAGCTTGCCGCCGAAGCGGGCGCGGTGCTCACCGTCGCTCACGACCCGGAGATCGTGCCGGGGCCGCAGCTGCTGCTCGGCGAGACCGATCTGTCCACTCTGGACTCTGCGCCGCTGGATATTCCGCGTCATCCGGAACATCTCGCGTACGTCATCTTCACTTCCGGGTCCACCGGCCGCCCCAAGGGCGTCCTCGGGCGGGCCGGCGGACTCGCGACGCTGCTGCGCCATCACCGCGCGACCACGGTCGCCGAGACCGAACGCGCCGCGGGCAGGCGGCTGCGCGTCGCGCACACCTACTCGTTCGCCTTCGACTCCGCGCTCGACCAGCTGATGTGGCTCCTGTTCGGGCATGAACTCCACGTCTACGGCACCGACGTCGCGCGGGACGCCGACGAGCTGCTGGCCGCGTTCGCCCGCGACCGGATCGACGTCGTCGACACCACGCCGTCGATGGCCGCGCCGCTGGTCGACGCCGGACTGCTCGACGGCCTGAACGCGCCCGCGCTCCTCGTCCTCGGCGGCGAGGCGACTGCGCCGGCGCTGTGGCGCAAGGTCGCGGAGTCGGGTGTCCGCGCCCGCAACATGTACGGCCCGACCGAGGCCACTGTGGACGGTGCCGGATCCTGGCTGGACGACGGGGAGCCGACGATCGGCACCGCGGTGCCCGGTACGGCGGTCCGGGTGCTCGACGCCGCGCTGCGTCCAGCGCCCGCGGGAACTCCGGGTGAGTTGTACCTCGCGGGACCACATCTCGCGCGCGGCTATCTCGGCCGCCCCGGCGCGACCGCCGAACGGTTCGTCGCCGACCCGTACGGCGCACCCGGCGACCGCATGTACCGCACCGGGGACCTCGCCCGCTGGGTACCCGGCCGCGGTCTGGAGTATCTGGGCCGCCGTGACGGCCAGGTGAAGGTGCGCGGTCACCGTGTCGAACTCGGCGAGGTCGAGGCCGCGTTGGCCGCCGTTCCCGGAGTACGGGCGGCCGCCGCCGCGGTGCGCGGGCCCCGGCTCATCGGCTACGTCGTCGGCGAGGTCGTCCCGGACGAGGTCCGCTCGGAGCTCACCGGGCGCGTGCCCGAGCATCTCGTGCCAGCGGCGGTCGTCGTCCTCGACGCGCTTCCGTTGACCTCCAACGGGAAGATCGACCGTCCCGCGCTGCCCGCCCCGCGCGCGGCGGCGGGAAGGACCGCCGCCACCGAACGCGAACGGCTGCTGTGCGCCACCATCGCCGAGGTGATCGGTGTCGAAGAAGTCGCTGTCGACGACGACTTCTTCGCGCTGGGCGGCGACAGCATCACCGCGATCAGCGTCAGCAGCAGGCTGCGCGCGCACGGCCTCGACCTGCGGCCGCGCGATCTGCTCGCCCGCCGCAGCTTCGAGGCGCTGGCCGCGGCGAGTGCCGAGATCGGCGCACCCGTCGCTCCGCCGGACGAGCCGGTCGGTGTGGTGCCTGCCCCGCCGATCGTCCGCGCCCTGCTCGACCCGCATCCGGACGTCCCGACGATCGCCGGATACACGCAGTGGACGGCAATCCGGCTCGACGAGGATCTTCCTCCCGCTCTGCTGACCGAAGGCGTCCAAACGCTCCTGGACCACCACGACGTCCTCCGGCTGCATTTAGCGGACGAAATGCGGGTTCGCGAACGCGGCGCGGTGAAGGCGTCCGACGTCGTCATCGAGACGACGGGTGACCCGGCCGAGGTCGCGGCGCAACTGGCGGAGTCCCTTGACCTCCGGGCCGGAGTGCTCAAGGTCGCGCTGCTGCCCGACCACCTCGTCATCGTGATCCATCATCTGGCGATCGACGGTGTCTCCTGGCGGGTCCTCCTGCCGGATCTGCGCGCCGCGTGCGCCGGTCGGCCGCTTGAACCGGTCGGTACTTCCTGGCGGCGTCACGCGCTTCTCCTTGCGGAGCAAGGGGCTTCCGGTGCCCGGCGCGGTGAACTCGAGCATTGGCGCGACGCGCTCGACGGTCCGCGTCTCGGCCACCGGCCGCTCGACCGGGCCGTCGACACGGTCGCGACCGCGCGGCGTTCGGTCACCGTCGCCACTGCCGAGCAGACCGAAGCGGTGCTCAACGGCTTGCCCGCCGCCTACCGCGCCGGACCCGACGACGTCCTGCTCGCCGCGCTCGTACTCGCTTTGCGGTCGTGGCGTGATGCCCCGGTGGAGGCCGAAACCGTGTCCCTCGAAGGACACGGCCGGGATCGAGACAGCCTGGACCTCTCGCGCACCGTCGGCTGGTTCACCGCCGAATATCCGTTGCGTGTTCCCTCTGGCGCAGCGGAGGCCGGAAGGCTGCTGCGAGCTGCCAAGGAAGCCAAACGCGCGGTCCCGGACAACGGCGTCGGCTTCGGCGTGCTGCGGTATCTCGACCCGCTGACCCGGGACGAACTCGCCGCCATCCCGCCGCCGGACGTCGTCCTGAACTACCTCGGTCGCTTCGCGGCCCTGCCGGGCACCGGCTGGCGGCTGCCGGAGGAGGACCCGTTCGCGGTCACCGAACCGGCGGCCAAGTCACTGGAGCAGGTGCTGGCGCTGAACTGCTTCGTCCGTGAGGACGGCCGTCCCCGGCTCGCCGTCGAGTGGACCGCGGCGGGCAAGGTCCTGACACAGGAAAGCGTTGAGGCGCTTCAAGAAGCGTGGTCCCTGGCGCTGGACGCCCTGACCGCGCACGCGACGCGGATCGGACCGGACGGCGGCGGGCTCACGCCGTCGGATCTGCCGCTGGTCGGCCTCGGCCAGGCCGACATCGACGCGCTCGAACGCCGCGGCCGGCTCGAAGACGTGCTGCCCGCGACCCCGTTGCAGACCGGGCTTTCGTTCCACACCCTGGCGCGCGGCACCGAGGACACCGACGTCTACGTGGTCCAGGCCGTCACCCTGCTCAGCGGCGCGCTCGACGCCGACCGCATGCGCGAAGCCGCGGCGGAGGTGCTACGGCGGCATCCCGCGCTGCGGGTCCACCTGCACACCACCGACGCGGGCGAGGTCGTTCAGGTGGTCCCCGCCGAGGTCACGCTGGACTGGCGGTTCGCGCAGGTCTCGCCGGACCAGGTCGAGGCCGAGTGCCGCACGGAACTCGCCCGTCCCTTCGATCCCGCGATCCCGCCGCTGATCCGGTTCCTGCTGCTGACCCTCGGCCCGGACGAGCACCGTCTGGTGCTCACCAATCACCACGCGCTGCTCGACGGCTGGTCGATGCCACTGGTCGGCCGCACGCTGCTGGCCACCTACGCCGAACTCGGCGGCGGCCCGGCGGCCCCGGTCGCGCCCCCGCTTTCGGAGTACCACCGCGTGCTCAGCGAGCGCGACCCAAACGCGGCACTGGAGGCGTGGCGCGAGGCGCTGGCCGGGCTCGACGAGGGCACCCGCCTCGCCCCGGCGAGCGTCGAGTCCACTGTGGAGCGTCCAGAGCGCGTCACCGTGGAACTGGGCGAGGAGTTCAGCGAACGGCTGCGCGCCTTCGCCCGCGAACGCGGGATCACCCCGACGACGGTGTTCCAGACCGCGTGGGGAGTGCTGCTCGCCAGGCTGACTGGCCGCCGCGACGTGGTCTTCGGCTGCCCGGTCTCCGGGCGCCCGGCCGACGTCCCCGGCGTCGAGCGCATGATCGGCCAGCTCGGCAGCACGATCCCGGTACGCGTGCGCTTCGCCGCCGCCGACACCGCGGTCACCGTGCTGGAGCGCGTGCACACCGAAAGCGTCCGGCTCACCGAGCACCATCACGCCGGGCTGCCGGACATCCAGCGAGCGGCAGGCGTCGGCGACCTGTTCGACACGATGCTCGTGATGGAGAACTTCCCGCTCTCCAGCCGTGCCCGCACCACGCTGGCGCCGGGCCTCGACCTCGTCGGCGTCGACATCACCGACGCCACGCACTATCCCCTCACGGTGATCGTGCTGCCCGGCGACGAGTTCACCGTCGGCCTCGGCTACCAGCCCCAGGCGTTCACCCGCGAGGAGGCCGAGTCCTACGGCCGCTGGCTGCGTGCCGTGCTGCACGAGATCGTGGCCGATCCGGCGCGGCCGGTCTCCCGGCTGCGCGCGCTCGACACCGAGGAAGAACGCGCGATGCTGCGTCTCGGCGAAGGGCCGGAACCGAAGCGCGAACGCGGCGGCATGCTGGCGGAGTTCGGCCGCTGGGTCCGGGAGACCCCGGACGCGGAAGCCGTCGTGTGCCGGGACCGGAGCCTGACCTACGCCGAACTGGACCGCCGCGTCAACCGGCTCGCGAACACCCTGATCGACGCCGGGGTGCGACCGCAGGATCCGGTCGCGGTCCTGCTGCGCCGCGACGTCGATCTCGTGGTCGCGTTGTTCGGCGTGATCAAGGCGGGCGCGGTGCACGTGCCGATGGACCCGGACTATCCGGCCGACCGGCTGACGTGCATGCTCGGTGACATCGAGCCCGCCGCCGTCGTGTCCACTTCGGACGTCGGCGGCCTTCCGGTGATCGACCCGGCCAAGCTGTCCACAAAGGACACGGACCCGGGAATCCGGCTCAGCGAGGACGCGATCGCCTACGTCATCTACACCTCCGGCACCACCGGGAAACCGAAGGGTGTGGCGGTACCGCATCGCGGTGTCCCGAGCCTGATCGCGTTGCAGGAGGACATCGTCGGGATCGGGACCGCCGAGCGGTACCTGCATTTCGCCTCGACGAGTTTCGACGTCGCGTTCTGGCAGTTCATGCTGCCGCTGCTGTCCGGCGGCACGTCGGTGATCGCGCCGGAAGAGGTGCGGACCTCCGGCGACGACCTGCTGGCCTACGCTGCCGAACACCGCGTCACCGGGCTCAACCTGCTGCCTTCGTTCCTCTCCGCGATGCCCGACGACGCGACCGTCGACCCGGACGTGTTCTTCGTCGTCGGCGCCGAACGGCTCGACCCGGACCTGGCCCGGCGCTGGGGGAACCGGCGCGCGCTGTTCAACGCCTACGGCCCCACCGAGGTCACCATCAACTCGGTCACCTGGCACTACGACCCCGCCGACCCCGGCCCGCTCCCGATCGGCCGCCCGGACCCGGAGGTCCGCGCGTACGTGCTCGACGGCGGGCTGCTCCCGGTCGGGACGAACGTCACCGGCGAGCTGTACCTGGCCGGGCCGAAGCTCGCGCAGGGTTACGTCGGCCGGGCAGCGCTGACCGCCGAACGGTTCGTCGCCGACCCGTTCGGGCCGCCGGGGGAGCGCATGTACCGCACCGGCGACCTGGTCCGCTGGCGCCCGGACGGGCAGATCGTGTTCCTCGGCCGCGCCGACCACCAGGTCAAACTGCGCGGGTTCCGGATCGAACTCGGCGAGATCGAGACCGCGCTGACCGCGCACGACGACGTGCGCGCCGCAGCGGTGATCGTCCGCGAGGACCGGCTGGTCGCCTACGTCGTCCCCGTGGACGGCGCCGAACCCGGCCCGGCCGCGCTGCATGAGTACCTCGCCGCGGAACTGCCCGCGTACATGGTGCCGACCGCGTTCGTCGCGCTGGACCGGCTTCCGCTCGGTCCGAGCGGCAAGCTGGACCGCGCCGCGCTGCCCGCCCCGGAGGCTCGCTCCGACGGCGGGCGCGAACCCGCCACTCCCGCGGAAGCCGTGCTGCTGCGAGTCGTTAGCGAGCTGCTCGGACCCGACGTCGGCCTGGACGACGGCTTCCTGGACGCGGGCGGCGACAGCATCGCCTCGCTGCGGGTGGTCTCCCGTGCCCGCCGCGAAGGGCTGCACCTGACCGCGCGCGACGTCCTCGAAGGCGGCACGGTCGCGGGGATCGCCGCGCGCTGTGGCGAACCCGAACAGGCCGAGGAAGCCCACGCCGTCGGCGACGCTCCGCTCACCCCGATCATGCGCGATCTGCTGCGGCGCGCGGGAAAGGCGGCCGACGGGTTCTGCCAGTGGGTCGAGGTCTGCGTGCCTTCGGCGGACGACGTTCCTCGCTGGCGCTCGGTGCTCGACGCCGTTCTCGCCCGTCACGACGTCCTGCGTGCGCATCTGGTCGAGGACGCGCTCCGCGTCCCGGACGTCGGTGCCGTGACCGGTGCCGACGTGCTCACCGCCGTCCGCGTGACCGGTGATCCGCGAGCAGTGCTGGACGCGCAGATCGAGCAGATCGTCGCGCGGATGGACCCGCGTACCGGTCCGCTGGTGCGGGCGGTACTGGCCGACGTTGGCGACCGTCCCGGACGGTTGCTGTTCGTGGCGCACCATCTTGTAGCCGACGCGGTGACCTGGCGCGTGCTGCTCGACGACGTCGAACAGGCCTTCCACGGCAAGACCCTGCACCGGCGCGGGCAGTCGTTCCTGGGCTGGGCGCGGTCACTGCGCGCGGCCGCTCCGCATCGAGAGGACGAGTTGCCGTACTGGCGAGGGATCGCCGCCGCGCCGGAGACCACGCTCGGCCCCACCCGGCTCGATCCGGCGCGCGACACCGTGGCGACGGCGCGGCATCACCGGCTCGACCTCGGCGAGGACACCACCCACGCCGTGCTCACCGCGCTGCCCACGGCGTATCGCACCGGCCCGGACACCGTGCTGCTGACCGCGCTCGCCCGCGCCGTCGCCGCCTGGCGCGGGACCGGCGCCGATCTGGTCGTCGCCGTCGAAAGCCATGGCCGGCCGGGGCATACCCCCGACTTCGCGGGCACGGTCGATCTGGCGCAGACCGCCGGCTGGTTCACCGCCGTGCATCCGGCGCGGATCGTCCCACCGGACGGACCGTTGCCGGACGCGCTGCGGGCGGTGCGTGACCATCTGCGCGCTGCGGGGGACGGCCTCGGGCACGGAATCCTCGGCGTCGACGGCCCACGGCCCGAGATCGCCTGGAACTATCTCGGCCGGTTCCCCGAGGCTCCGGTCGAGGACACCTTGTGGCAGCGCCCGCCGGACGCCGAACCGCTCGGTTCCGGCGGCGGTGCGGAGATGCCGCTGCCGTACGCGCTGACGGTCAACGCGATGGTCCCCGACGGCGGCACGCTCGGTGTCCGTTTCACGTGGCCGTCCGCGCTGTTCACCGAAGACGAGATCGCCGTGCTGGGCGAGCATTTCCGCCGGGAGCTGGACGCGCTCGCCGCCGATGTGCCGGGGCCCGGCGAGATCATGCCGCTGACGCCGTTGCAGGAGGTGATCCTGCGCGAGTCCCGCGCGGCGGACGAGGATCCGTATCCGGTGCAGGCCGCGTTCACGCTGTCCGGTGATCTGGACGTCGAGGCACTGCGGTCGGCGGCGGACGCGCTGGTGCGACGGCAGCCGAACCTCGGCGCGGTGTTCCCGGCGTCGCACGAGGTCCAGGTGATCCCCGTCGAACCGCGTGCCGGGTTCAGTGTCCGCGAAGTGTCCGATTTGGACAGTGCGTTGGACGAGGAACTCGCGGAGCCGTTCGACCTGGCGGACGGTCCGTTGTGGCGGGTCACGGTGCTGCGGCACGGGCCAGGTCGTCAGACTCTCGTGCTGACCAGTCACCATCTGCTGTCCGACGGCTGGTCCGCGCCGCGCATCCTCGGCGAGCTGTTCGCCCTGTACGCGGGGAAACCGTTGCCGGAGCCGGTGCCGCCGACGCGGTACACCCGCCTGCTCGCCGCCGCCGATCACTCGGCCGACGTCCGGGCCTGGCGGGCGGAACTCGCCGGTCTGCCCGAAGGCGACCATCTGCCGCGTGCCGGTGGGTCCGCCGAACCCGCTCTGTTCACTGTGGACAGTCAGCTGGTCGCGGAGCTGACCGAACTGGGCGCGGCACGCGGGCTGACCGTCAACACTCTGTTGCAAGGCGCGTGGGCGGCCGTCCTGGCGACGCACGCCGGACGACGGGACGTCAGCTTCGGGGTGATGACCTCGAACCGGACGTCCGATGTGGACGGTATCGAGGACATCATCGGCCTGCTGGCGAACAGTGTTCCGGTCCGCGCCCGGTTCACCGGGACGGTCGCCGAGGCGTTCGCCGACCTGCAATCGCGGCAGCAGGCGATGACCGCGCACCACTGGATGGGCCTGCCCGAACTCGCCTCGCTGGCCGGGCGCGAGCGCCTGTTCGACAGTCTGCTCGTGTTCGAGAACTACCCGGTGGACCCGGCGAAGTTGCGCGAACCCGCGCCCGGCCTGACCGTCACCGGAACGAGGTTCCGCGAACGCACGCATCACCCGGTGAGCGTCACCGTCGTCCCGGGCGAGCACGGGTGGGAAGGCGTTCTGTACGCGAGGGAGACCGACGCCCGGTCACTCGCCGACGACTTGGTCGGCTTCCTGCGGAAACTGCCGTCCTGGCTCGACGGCGACGCCGCAGGTTTCGTGGGGGAGCGGTGACCGCGCGCCCGATCGACGCCGCCCTGTGGCGCACGGCCGCCGTGCTGGTGCTCGGCACGTTCATGGCGACCCTGGACAGCACGATCGTGTCGGTCGGCGTCGACACCCTCGCCGACGAGTTCGGCGCGCCGGTCACCGGCGTCCAGTGGGTGACGACGGCGTACCTGCTGGCCGTGGTCACAGCGGTACCGGCGTCGGGGTGGCTCGCCGACCGGTTCGGCGGACGTCGGGTCTGGCTCACCGCCGTCGTCGTGTTCCTGCTGGCGTCCCTGTTGTGCGCGCTGGCACCGACCCTGCCCGCGCTCATCGCCTTTCGTGTCCTGCAAGGGCTCGCGGGCGGTCTGCTCCCGCCGACCGGTCAGGCGCTCCTGGCGCGGGCGGCGGGACCGGACCGGATCGGGCGCGTGATCAGCGTCGTCGGTCTCGTACCGCTGTTGTCGCCGGTACTCGGCCCGATGGCGAGCGGCACGATCCTCGCCGTCGCGGACTGGCCGTGGCTGTTCTACGTCAACCTCCCGGTCGGCGTGGTGGCGGTGATCCTGGCTCGGCGCTGGGTGCCGGCGAGTGAACCCGGCGGCAAGGGGGAGCGCTTCGATTTCCGGGGCGCGCTGCTGCTTTCGCCGGGGCTCGCCGTCCTGGTCTTCGGGCTCACCTGGTTCGAACAGGGGACCCCGCTGGCCGCCGGAATCGCCGTCGCGCTCGGCGTGGTGATGCTCGCGGTGTTCGTGCGGCACGGTCTGCGCGCCGAAGCACCCTTGCTGGATCCACGCTTGTTCACGCGGCCGCCGTTCGGGGTCGCCGCGCTGGCGCTGGTGCTGCTGGGCGCGTCGGTGTTCGGCACGATGTTCCTGCTCCCGCTCTACCTTCAGCGCGGCCCTGGACTGTCCACTTGGGACACCGGACTGCTGCTGGTACCCCAGGGCATCGGCGCGGCTGCCGGTTCCATATTGGTGAACCGCCTGGTCGACCGGATCTCGCCGCGCGCACTGGTGCTGAGCGGCATCGGCCTGGTCGCCCTCGGCACCGCGCCCTTCACCCAGCTCGGTCCCGGTCTTCCGGACTGGGTCATCGTGGTTTCCCTGCTGCTGCGCGGTTTCGGCGCGGCGATGATCGGCGCGCCGGTGATGACGATCGTCTACCGCCGGGTCGAACCCGCCCGGCTGTCCCGCGCCGCCGGGGCGCTGAACCTGCTCAACACGCTCGGCGGCTCGATCGGCACCGCGGTACTGGCCGTGGTGCTGCAGGCCCGGCTGGCCGCCCGCGGCCCGGACGTCGCCGCGGCCTTCGCCGACGCCTTCTGGTGTGTTCTCGGCCTCGCCGTCGTGGCGGTGGCCGGTGCGACGCGGCTGCCCCGGGCCGCCCCCGACAAGAAGAGAGGTCATGCGAATGCTTGACCAGCTGCCCAGCCCGGCCGAGGTGGCCACGACCGGGTTCGTCCCGGAGGAGATCACCCGGCACCGGGAAACCGTCGCCGACGTCCTCGCCCGCCGCGACAACCGGCTGCTCGTCGTCATGGGCCCGTGTTCCGTGCACGACACCGACGGCGCGCTCGAGTACGCGCACCGACTCGCCGAAGCGTCCCGCCGGTTCGCCGACGACCTCGTCGTGGTCCTGCGCGCCTACCTGGAGAAACCGCGGACGATCGCGGGCTGGACCGGTCTCGTGCCCGACCCCACCCTGGACGGCAAGGGCGATCTCGCGTCCGGTGTCCGCATCGGACGGCGGTTCCTGGACGACGCCGCCGCGACCGGGCTGCCGCTGGCGTACGAGTTCGTCGACCCGTTCCTCGCGCCCTACTTCGCGGACACCATCAGCTGGGGCGCGATCGGCGCGCGGACCGTCGCGAGCCAGCCGCACCGGCACCTGGCGTCGTGGCTGCCGATGCCGATGGGCATGAAGAACTGCGTGTCCGGACGGCTGGACACGGCCGTCGACGCCGTCCGGGCGGCCGCTCTGCCGCACGTGTTCCCGGGAGCCGCGGCCGACGGGCGCCCCCGGATCCAGCGCAGCGCCGGTAATCCGGACGCGCACCTCGTCCTGCGCGGTGGCCCGAAACCCAACCACCACGCGCACGCGGTCGCGGACGCCCTCGACGCGCTGACCGCCGCCGGTCTGCCGCACCGGCTCGTCGTCGACGCCTCGCACGGCAACAGCGGCAAGGACCACAACCGGCAGCCCGTGGTCGTCGCCGACCTGGCGGACCAGATCTCGGCTGGCAACCACGCGCTGGCCGGGGTGATGATCGAGTCGTACCTCGCCGACGGCAGGCAAGACGCCGGTTCCGCGCCGCCCCGGCCGGACCTGAGCATCACGGACGCCTGCCTGGGCTGGGAGCGGACCGTCCCGCTGCTGGAATCCCTCGCCTGCGCCAACGCGGTGAGGCGGCTGAGCGGCCCGGTCGGGTCGCCCCGCGCCTGATCGGACGAAGGGGAACGTCGTATCCGGCTCGACGATCTCGTGTGACCGAACCCGTAACTCGCGTGATCAGAGGCCGCACACACGAGTTACGCCTCCAATCACGTGAGTTACGCCCTCAATCACGTGAGTTCGGTATAGCGGAGCAGCGAAATAGTTCACGGCGCGCCACGAGTGCCTTGCCTTCGGAGCGACGGGTGAGTTGCGAAGGCCACTTTCGCAACCTTCAACGTTGCGAAAGTGGCTTTCGCAACGTCGGCGGCGACGGTACGTACGCGCGGCATGAGCCGAAGCGCGTGAAGGCCCCCTTCCCTCGGCTCAGCCGAGGGA
>NZ_JBHVKW010000055.1:0-53625 GCF_042797905.1 Amycolatopsis sp. NPDC057786 | reverse complement strand
TGAGTGTTTCGGGTCGTTCTAACGACCCAAAACACTCACGACCCCCTGTACCGATGCCGGCGTTTCGCGTGATCCGGCGGACGACACGCGTGACTGGATGGACGGGAAGGCCCCCCACCCCAACCCGCCCGGGCGCGCGAGGCTAACACGAAAATCCACCGATGTAACATCTTGAAAGTTAAGTTAACACGATCCATGATACGCTGAACACGACGTCATGGAGGCGTGCATGAACCAGGTAACACCGCCGTTATCGCGATCCGGGAGCGGGTTCGCCCGCCTGCTGAACCGTTGGGGCCTGCCCGCCCCGCTGTTCCTCGGCTACGCCGGGCTGCTGCTGTTCATGATCGGCGACGGAGTCGAGTCGGGCTTCATCGCGCCGTTCATGGCGGACAACGGCGCGGGCACCGAGATCAAGGCCTCGTACGTCATCACCGTGTACGGCGTCGCCGTGATGCTGGCGTCGTGGTTGTCGGGCGCGCTGTCGGACCTGTGGGGGCCGCGGCGTGTGATGATGATCGGCCTGGCCATCTGGCTGGTGTTCGACGTGCTGTTCCTCGCGGTCGCGGTGTCGGGCGAGAACTACCCGTTGATGTTGGTGTTCTACGGTCTCCGCGGCTTCGGCTATCCGATGTTCGCGTTCGGTTTCCTGGTCTGGATCACCGCGGTGGCGCCGGTCGCCAGGCTCGGCGCGGCCGTGGGCTGGTTCTACTTCGCGTTCACCGGCGGGTTGCCGACGCTGGGCGCGCTGGTCGCGAGCTTCACGAACCCGGTGCTGGGCCAGTACGGCACGCTCTGGCTGTCTGTGGTGCTGCTGGCGCTCGGCGGAGTGCTGGCGATCTTCGGAGTCCGGCAGCGAACCGGGTACACGCGGCTCGCGCCGCCGGACGTGAAACCGGTGCAGAGCCTGGTGTCCAGCGTGTCGATCGCGTGGAAGAAACCCCGCGTCGGCGTCGGGATGCTCGTCCGTGTCATCAACACGGCGCCCGAGTTCGGGATGCTGGTGTTCTTCCCGACGATCTTCATCGAGGACATCGGGTTCGGGGAGAGCCGCTGGCTACTCCTGGTCTCGGTCATCTACGGCACGAACATCTTCTTCAACCTGATCTTCGGCGTCCTGAGCGACCGGATCGGCTGGCGCACCACGATCTTCTGGTTCGGCGCGATCGGCTGCGCGATCTCGATCCTGTTGCTGTACTTCGTCCCGATCGCCATGGGCGCCGAGTACTACTGGCTCGCCCTGCTCGTCGGCGCGCTGTACGGCGCCACGCTCGCCGGATTCGTGCCGATCTCGGCGCTGCTCCCCTCTCTCGCCCCGGAGAACAAGGGCGGCGCGATGGCGCTGCTGAACCTCGGCGCGGGTGCGGCGGCGTTCGTCGGGCCGGCGATCGTCAGCCTGTTCCTCGGCCCGCTGGGCGCGGCCGGGGTGGTGATCGTCTTCGCCGTGCTGTATCTGGTCGCGGCGGTCATGGTGCGCTACCTGAAGTTGCCCGATGAGACGGCGAAGGCGATCGAAGAGGACAAGAGTCTGCAAGAAGTCGGAGAGAAGGTCGTCACCACGTGAACGAACCCGTCACGATCGGCATCGACGTCGCCACCGCGGGGGTTCGAGCCCTCGCGGTACGCGGCGGCACCGTTCTCGCTTCGGCCGCCGCGCCGCTGCCCACACCGGTCCGCGACGGCCGCGGGCACAGCGAGCAGGACGCCCGGTCCTGGTGGCCCGCGGTGAAGACGGTGCTGGCGAAGGTCACCGGCGAGCTGCCGGGCAGGGGCGGCGAGGTCGCCGCGGTGGCCGTCGCCGCGACGTCGGGGACGATCGTCGGGGTCGATGCCTCGGGCGAGCCGGTCACGCCCGCGCTGATGTACGACGACCGGCGTGGCGCGGAGCTCAACCGCAAGGCCACCGAACTCGGCGCGGAACGCTGGCGGCGGCTCGGATTCGGCGTGTCCGCCACGGCCGCGCTCGGCCGCATCGCCTGGCTGGCCGGGCACGTCCCCGGCGTCGCCGGGGTCCGGCACACGCCCGATCTGATCGCCGCGCAGCTCACCGGCGGGCCGGTGGCGGCCGACTGGTCGCACGCGCTGAAGAGCGGCTACGACCCGCTCGCCCTCGAATGGCCGGGCGAGGTGGTCGATGCCTTGGGCATACCGGAGAGCCTGCTCCCCTCGGTGGTCGCACCGGCCACCGTGCTGGGCGAGGTGGCCCGTCCGGTCGCCGGGCTCCCGGCAGGCTGCCCGGTCGTGGCCGGGATGACCGACGGCTGCGCGGGCCAGCTCGCGGCCGGGGCGGTCACCCCCGGGAGTTTCGTCGGGATCCTCGGCACGACCTATGTGCTCAAGGGAGTCACCGAAGAACTGGTCCCGGATCCGACGGGGGCGATGTACAGCCACCGTCATCCGGACGGCTGGTGGCTCCCCGGCGGCGCGTCGAACACCGGCGGCGAGGCCGTCGCCGGGCAGGGCCGCCTACCCGAACTCGACGCGGCGGCGGCCGCGCTGGGTCCGGCCAAGGTCGTCGCGTACCCGTTGCGGCGCAAGGGCGAACGCTTCCCGTTCACCAGCGCGGACGCCGAAGGCTTCGTGTCCGGCGAAGCCGACGAGGTCGAGCTGCACCGGGCCAGGCTGGAGGGAGTCGCCTTCCTCGAGCGGCTGGCGTTGGATCACCTCCGCCGGCTCGGCGTCACGATCACCGATCCGCTGCTGGCGGCGGGCGGCGGCAGCAAGAGTCCTTTGTGGACGCGGATCCGGGCGACCGTCACCGGTCTCGGCCTGCGGGTGTCACCACAGGCCGAAACGGGATACGGCGCCGCGCTGCTCGCCGCTGCCGGGGTCCTGCCGGGCGGGCTCACGGAGGCGTCCGCGGGGCTCGGCAAGGGAACTCTGGTCGAACCCGACGAGCGCGAAAGCGCCGCGCTCGCCGAGTCGTACCGCCGGTTCTGCACCGAGTTGCACACCAGGGGCTGGATCGACGACGAGTTGTTCGCCGTCGCCCAGCGGTGAGAGATCAGGAAGGACGTGGGCCGTTGGTCTTGGTAGGAGCCGGCTTCGGTGTGGACGCGGACGGTTTGTCTGCTTCCGGCTTGGGTGCCTCGTCGGCGTCAGGGGCGGGAGACAGCAACCGGATGGCCTCCTGGACGGCGACGTCCGTGGCGGAAAGCCGGTCGGCGACCTTCGACCGGAGGTCCAGCGCGAGCTTCCTCGCCTGCTGAGCTTCGGCCTGCTGGGTCTTCGCGTCGGCGAGGGCTTCCGCGACCTGCTCCTGCTTCGCGGCGATGTCCTCCGCCGAAGACTTCTCCGCCTTGGCGATCTTCTCCGCCGAGATCCGTTCGGCTTCGGCACGCTTGGCCGCGGACATCCGGTCGGCTTCCGCGATCTTGTCCGCGGACGCCTTCTCCGCCTCCGCGCGACGAGCGGCCGATGCCTCCTCGGCCTTCTTGTCCGCCGCGGCGCGGGCCCGGACGCTCTCCAGGTCCAGCTCCTTGCGTTTCTGCGCCGCCTCGGAGTTCAGCCGCTCGATCTCGGCCTTGGCGTCCGCGAGCAGCTTCTCGCGTTCCGCCTGCGCGTCCTTGGCCGCCTTGTCGATCGCGCGCTGCGTCTCGTGGGCGTACTTGTCCGCTTCGGCCCGCGTCGCCTTGGCGTCGGCTTCCGCGGCGGCCTTGAGGTCGGCGATCTCCTCCTCGGCGAGCTGCATCATCATGCGGACGCGTTCGGCCATCGCACCGGCGCCGGACGGGCTCGCGCTCATCCGCACGAGGGCGGCCTTCGTCTCGTCCAGCTCCTTCTGGGCGTGGCCGAGCGCCTTGGTGAGCTCACCGGCGGTCGCCACGGCCTCGTCGCGGCTGCGTGAGGCCTGCTTGATTTCGGCCGCCAGCTCGGCGAGACGCTCGTCGACCTGACGCTTGTCATAGCCACGCACGGAGCCCGCGAATTGGGGCGATTTCGCTGAGGGCGCCTGAGGCGCCGTCTTCTCAGGAGCGACCATGGCGGCCACCTTAATGAGCAGGGACCCGTCGGGCAGTACCGCCAAACGGCTGCACTCGGCGTGCGGTGGGGCGATCACATGGCATCCTGCATTGTTGACAGGTCGTAAGCAGAGGAGGCCCGGTTGGACATCTCGGCGATCCTCGAAGACATCCGCGAGCACTGGCACGTCTACGCCACGATGCCCTTCATCGCCGCGCTCATCGGGTACATCACGAAACGCGTCGCGATCGAGATGATGTTCCGGCCGCTCGAGTTCGTCGGGATCAAACCCTTCCTCGGCTGGCAGGGGGTCATCCCGGCCAACTCGCGCCGGATGGCGACCACCGCCGTCGACCTGCTGACCAAGAACCTCGTCGACCCGCAGGAGATCTTCTCCCGGCTCGATCCCGACGAGGTGGTCAAGGAACTCGAGGAGCCGCTCCTCAAGGCCGTCGAGGACGTCACCCGCGAGGTCATGGAGCAGTACCAGCCCAGACTGTGGGAACTGCTGCCGACCCGTGCCCAGCGCATGCTGGTCGACCAGGTCCGGGCGCAGGCGCCGAAGGTCGTAGCGAAGCTGATGCGCGAGGTGTCGACGAACATCGACGAGGTCCTCGACGTCAACGAGATGCTGATCAACGCGATGGTCCGCGACAAATCGCTGACCTGCCGCCTCATCAAGGAGGTCGCGACCCCGGAGCTCCGCTTCATCGCCCGGTCCGGCATCTGGTTCGGTTTCGTCATCGGCCTGATCCAGTTCGTCGCGTGGGCGCTGACGAAACAGCCGTTGATCATGCCGATCTTCGGTTTCGTCACCGGCTTCGTCACGGACTGGCTGGCGCTGAAGATGATCTTCTACCCGCGCGAGCCGCGCCGGTTCCTGTTCTTCAGCTGGCAGGGCATGTTCCAGAAACGCCGCCAGGCGGTCGCCAAGGACTACGGCGCGCTGATCGCGGACGAGGTCCTCACCGTCCGGAACGTGATGGAGGCCGTGCTCACCGGGCCCAAGTCGGACAAGCTGTTCGCGATGATCACCCGCGAGGTGCAGCGCACCATCGACGCGCAGGCGAGCATCGCGAAACCCTTGGTGGCGCTGACCGTCGGCGGGGTCCAGTACCAGGAGATGAAGAAGGCCGCGGCGGAGAAGGCGATCGCGTATCTCCCCGAAACGGTGAAACACGTGGAGAGCTACGCCACTGACGCGCTCGACGTCCGCAACACCATCGTCACGAAGATGCAGCAGCTGACCCCGCTCGAGTTCGAGGGCATCCTCCGTCCCGCCTTCCAGCAGGACGAATGGAAGCTGATCGCGGTCGGCGCGGTGATCGGCGGGCTCGTGGGTGAACTTCAGGTCCTGCTACTCCTCCATTGAGGACAGGCGGCTAGGTTGCCCCTCAAGCGCGACGCGGGAGGGGCTCGGAAGTGGACGCCGTCATCGCCGATCTCGGCGAGCACTGGCCGGTGTACGTCAGCATGCCGTTCATCGCCGCGCTGATCGGCTACGTCACCAAACGTGTCGCCATCGAGATGATGTTCAAACCGGTGGAATTCGTCGGCGTGAAGCCGTTCCTCGGCTGGCAGGGGGTGCTGCCCGCCAACGCCGAGCGCATGGCCGCGACCGCCACCGAAATGCTGACGACCAACCTCGTCGACCCGAAGGAGATCTTCGCCAGGCTCGACCCGGCCCAGGTGGCGAAGGAGATCGAGCAGCCGCTCCTGCGTATCGTCGAGGACGTCACCCGCGAGGTGATGGAGCAGTACCAGCCCAGACTCTGGGAAGTACTCCCGAACACCGCCCAGCAGTTGCTGCTCAAACGCGTGCAGGCCGAGGCGCCGCGCGCGATCACGAAGATCATGGGCGAGATCGCGGAGAACATCGAGGACGTGCTCGACCTCAAGCACATGGTCGTGACGAATCTGGTGCGCGACAAGGCCTTGCTGAACCGGCTGATCCGCGACATCTCGCGGCCGGAGATGCGGTTCATCGCGCGGTCGGGGATCGTGTTCGGGTTCTCGCTCGGCTGCGTTCAGCTGCTGGTGTGGGCGCTGACGAAGTCGCCGATCGTGCTGCCGCTGTTCGGTATCGGCATCGGCTGGTTCACCGACTGGATCGCCCTGAAGATGATCTTCCTGCCGCGGGAGCCGAAGCGGTTCTTCGGCTTCTACACCTGGCAAGGCGTGTTCCAGAAGCGCAAGGACCAGGTCTCCGCCGACTACGGCGACATGATCGCGCGCGAGATCATCACCATCCCCAACCTGCTCGAAGCCGTGTTGAGCGGGCCGAAGTCGGACAAGCTGTTCACGATGATCACCCGCGAGGTGCAGCGGACGATCGACGCGCAGGCGAGCGTCGTGAAGCCGTTCGTCGCGCTGGCCGTCGGGAGCAGGCGGTTCCAGGAGATGAAGCAGACGGCGGCGGCGAAGGCGGCGGCACGGATCCCGGAGACGATCCGCCACGCCGAGAGCTACGCGGTCAACGCGCTCGACGTCCGGAACACCATTGTGGACAGAATGCGGCGGCTGAACCCGCTCGAATTCGAGCAGCTGCTGCGCCCGGCGTTCCGGCAGGACGAGTGGAAACTGATCGCCGTCGGCGCGGTGATCGGGGGCCTTGTCGGTGAACTTCAGGTGCTTCTGCTGCTCCACTGACGGCCACCCGCTACCGTTTCCCCTTCCCTGAGCGAAGCGAGGAGGTCGTGTGGACGCCGTCCTGGACGACCTCGCCCGGCACTGGTGGCTGTACGCCGCGATCCCGTTCGTCGCCGCGCTGATCGGCTACGTCACCAAACGCGTCGCCATCGAGATGATGTTCAAACCGCTCGAGTTCGTCGGGATCAAACCGTTCCTCGGCTGGCAGGGCGTGGTGCCCAAACACGGCGGGCGGATGGCCGCGGTCGCGACCGAGCTGCTGACGTCGAACCTGCTGGACGTCAAGGAGGTCTTCCGGCGGATCGATCCGGCGATCATCACGCGCGAGATCGAGCAGCCGCTGCTGCGGGCCGTGGACGAAGTCGCTCGCGAGGCACTCGAAAAGCACCATCCCAGGCTCTGGGAGGTCATGCCGACGATGGCGCAGGAGCTGCTGATCAAGCAGGTCCAGTCGTCGACGCCGCGACTGGTGCGCGAGTTCATGACGGAGATGACCGAGAACCTCGACGAGGTGCTCGACTTCCAGCATATGACCGTGCAGCGGCTCACCAGGGACAAGAAGCTGCTCGTCCGGCTGATCCGCGAGACGTCGCGGCCGGAGATGGCGTTCATCGCGCGCACGGGGATCTACTTCGGCTTCGGGCTCGGCATCGTGCAGGCGATCGTCTGGGCGGCGACGAAGGAACCCTGGGTGCTGCCGATCTTCGGCGGCTGCATCGGGCTGTTCACCGACTGGCTGGCGATCAAGCTGATCTTCGTGCCGCGCGAGCCGGTGCGGGTCGGCCGGGTGATCCTGCAGGGCAAGTTCCAGCGACGGCGGGCCGACGTCGCGCACCAGTACGGCGAGATGATCGCGAACGAGATCCTCACCGTGCCGAACCTGCTCGACGCCGTCCTGCGCGGGCCACGATCGGACCGGCTGTACGCGCTGGTCGAGCGGCTCGTGGCGCGGGCCGTCGACGAGCAGGCGAGCGTCGCGAAACCGATGGTCGCGATGGCCGTCGGCGGGCAGCGGCTGAACGAGATCAAGCAGGCGGCCGCGCGGAAGGCGCTGGAGCGACTGCCACCGACGATCCGCCACGCCGAGGGCTACCTGACCGAAGCGATGGACGTCGCGAAGATCGTCGAGCGGCGGATGCTCGGGCTGACGCCGCTGGAGTTCGAGGGGCTGCTGAGGCCGGCGTTCCGGCAGGACGAGTGGAAGCTCATCGCGGTGGGCGGGCTCATCGGGTTCCTGGTCGGCGAACTCCAGGTCCTCCTCATGCTCCACTGATCGCGTTTAGCCCGCTAAACGCGATTTGGGTGGGCTCGCTTGCGAGGAACCCAGCTGTCCTGAAGGTCACCTTTGAGACGTTCAACGTCCCAAAGGTGACCTTCAGGACAGCGGAGGTGGGGCGGTTCTCACGCGCGCGCGATCCGGGATGATTACGGTGATGGGGTGGCGTCCGAACCCCAGCAGCTGCCAGCCGTCCACGAGGCGTGGCTTCCGCGTGAGCACGCGTTGCACCGTCCCCGTCACGGTGGCAGGCAACTGACCGCGCTGATCAGCGCGCTCCTGTTCTTCACCACCCCCGCGCTGCTGTGGGTGTTCGGCGTCCGGCCCGGCGAGATCGAGAACCACAAGCTCGCGAGCTTCCCCGGTCTCGATCGGGGCTGGGGGTTCTTCACCGACATGCCGACCTGGGCGATCGACCAGCTGTCGTTCCGGCCGGGCGCGATCGCCGCCGCCGACGCGATCAGCCGCGGCGTCTTCGGCGAGAGCGCCCCGCTCGACCAGCCGCCACCGCAGCAGCAGGCGGGCCCGATCCCCGCCCCGCCGTCGCCGTCACAGCCCAAGACCGCGCCCACCCAGGGGCCGACGCCGAACGCCGCCTCCGGATACCGCCGCGTCGTGCAGGGCCGTGACGGCTGGCTGTACTTCGGCTACGACGCCGACGCGAAATGCGATCCGTCCCGGCCGCTGGGCGAGACCATCGCGAAGATCAACGAGCTGCGGCGCGCGGTGGAACAGTCCGGGAGGCGGTTCGAGCTCGTCGTCGCGCCGGACAAGTCGACGATGGTCCCGCAGTTCCTGCCCGACACCTACCCCGGCAAGGACTGCTCGCGCTCGGCCGAAGCGTCCACCTGGCACCGGATGACCAAGGACGCGCGCGCGATCGACCTGCGGCCCGAGCTTCGGGCGTCCGAGGGCCGGGTGCAGCGGCCGATCTACCCGGCGAACGACACCCACTGGGCCGACGAGGGCGCGCTGGTGATGACGCGCGCCATCGCGAACGCGATCAAACCGGGTGTCACGCAGACCTGGGTGAGCGTTCCCGTCGGCCAGTACGAAACCTCCGCGGATCTGCCGCCACTGATCAACAAGCAGGGCACGAAATCGAACACGGTGTACAGCCTCCGCCCGGACGGCGTCGTCGAGCGCGCGGGCGCGTCGAACGGCGACATCGACCGGCCGGTGTATCGCACCGCCAGCCCGCTGATCGGGACCGTCGACGAGAAGGTGCTGATCTACGGCGACTCCTTCACGAAGGCGTCTTCGCGGTATCTCTCCGGCGCTTTCACGAACCTGACGATGCTGGCGCACTTCACCCAGAAGACGTCACAGGCGGAGGCCGTCGACGCTTTCGTGAACGCGGACGTCGTGGTCGTCGAAGCCGTGGAACGCAGTGTGGCCGGCGGTCAGCTCGCGTTCATCGCCCCCGACTTCCTCGAAGCGGTCAAGAAGGCGCTCGCCGAGCATCCGATCCGCTAGCGCACGGCTTGTGCCGCCGCCGTCGGCTCGACGCGGATCCGTGAGTTCCGGCCGCGCAGCCACGCGATGAGACGACAGACGAGATAGATCACGAACGAGATCGTCGTGACGAACGCGCTCACGGGTTTCCCCGGTGCCAGCGAAAGGATGATCCCGCCGAGCGCGGCGATCTCCGCGAACACGATCGACAGCACGGTCGCCTTCCACGGGCTCGCCGTGACCCGCGCGGCCGCCGCTGCCGGGGTCACCATCAGCGAGACCACGAGCAGGGCGCCGACGATCTGCACCCCGAGCGCGCTCGAAATCCCGACCAGCACCGCGAAGATCAGCGACAGCATCCGCACCGGCACGCCGCGCGCCGTCGCGACCGCCGGGTCGACCGTGGCGAACAGCAGCGGCCGGTAGATCACGGCGAGCACCACGAGTACGACGACCGAGGCGCCGACGAGCAGGTTCAGGTTGGTCGAGTCGATGGTGATGATCTGCCCGACCAGGATGCCGAACTTGTTGGCGCTGCGGCCTTCGTAGAACGACAGCAGCAGGACACCCATGCCGAGGCCGAAGGCGAGGATCACGCCGATCACGGAGTCGCGTTCGGACTCGCGGCCGCCGAGGAGCCCGATCAGCAGGGCGGCGATGACCGCACCCGCGAGGCCGCCGAGTTCGACACCGACCCCCAGCAGCAGCGCGCCCGCCGCACCGGTGAAGGCCAGTTCGGCGGTGCCGTGCACGGCGAACGACATCCGCCGCATGACCACGAGCGGGCCGAGCACCCCCGCGACCAGGCCGAGGACGGCGGCCGCGAGCAACGCCGTCTGCACGAAGTCGAGACCGAGGAGTTCGCCGGTCAGGGCGAAGTCGAACATCTTGTCCACGGCGCTAAGAAGCCTGTTCGTCGATGTGGTGGGGTTCGTCCTCGCACAGCGCGCTCTGCGCACCCGCGACGTGGATCTGCCCGCCGACCTTGAGCACCTCGATACGGGTGCCGTACAGCTCGGACAGCGTCTCCGAGTTCATCACCTCGTCCGGCTTGCCGACCCGGAACTGGCCGTTCACCAGGTACAGCACCCGGTCCACATAGGACAGGATCGGGTTGATCTCGTGGGTGACGAACAGGACGGCCGTCCCGGCGGAGCGCCGCCGTTCGTCGATCAGCTCGCTGACCGCGCGCTGGTGCGCGAGGTCGAGGGACAGCAGCGGCTCGTCACAGAGCAGGACTTCGGGGTCGCCGACCAGGGACTGCGCGACGCGGAGCCGCTGCTGCTCGCCACCCGAAAGCCGCCCCACCGGCTGTTTCGCGTACGCCTGCGCGCCGACGGACTCGATCGCCCGCGCCACCAGCTGACGCCGCTTCGAGATCCCGAAAAGGCCGGTACCCCACCGATGCCCGTCCAGCCCGAGGCCGACCAGGTCCACGCCGCGCATCGTCAGGCCCTCATCGAGGGCGCGCTGCTGCGGGATGTAGCCGATCCGCCGGTTCGTCCCGCCGGGGCGCCGCCCCGCGATCTCGACCGTTCCCTCGGGCAGCCCCTGCTGGCCGAGCAGCACCTTGAGCAGACTGCTCTTCCCGGAGCCGTTCGGCCCGAGGATCGCGAGGAACTCGCCGGGCTCGACGTCGAGGTCGAGCCCGGACCAGAGGATCCTGGGGCCGAACGCGAGGCTCGCCCCGCGGACACGGACCGCGGGGCGAGCTTCGGCAGGTACGGAGGTCACTACTTCAGTGCTCCGGCCAGCGCGTCCACTTCCTTGGTCATCCATGCAATGTAGTCGGTCACACCCTGGGGCAGCGTTTCGGTGACGTCGATGACCGCGATACCGGCGTTCTTGGCGTCGCCGACGACCTGCTGCGTGACCGGGGTGGTGGTCTGCGCGTTGTTGACCAGCGCCTTGACCTGCTTGCCGGAGATCAGCTGCTTGACCTCGTTGAGCGCGGCGGCGGGCACGTCCTGCTCCGCTTCCACGGCCTCGGCGAAGGCCGGCGGCGTCGCGTCGGTGACCTTCGCGCTGTCGAGCAGGTAGTGCGCGACGGGCTCGGTCGCGACGACCTTCGCGCCCGAGGCGCCCAGACCCGAGACCTTCTTGAGGAGCTCCTGGGTCTTGCCCTTGAACGCGGTCGCGTTGGCGGTGAAGGCGTCCTTCGAGGCGGGCTGGATCTCGCCGAGTTTCGCGGCGACCTGGTCGGCGACCTTCTCGACACCGGGCAGGCTGTACCAGACGTGCTCGTTCTCGTCGCCGGTCGCGGCGATGTCGACGGCGACCAGCTTCTGCGCGCCGGTGGCCTGGTCGGCGAGCTTGGAGAAGAAGTCGTCGTAGCCGCCGCCGTTGGACAGCGTCAGCTTCGCGTTCTTCGCGGCGACGGCGTCGCTCGCGGTGGTCTCGTAGGAGTGCGGGTCGGCCGAGGGGTCGTGGATGATCGAGGTGACCTCGACCTTGTCGCCGCCGACGGCGGTCACGACACTGCCCCAGACGTCGGTCGAGGCGACGACCTTGATCTTCTCGCCGCCACCCGGGTTCGCGGCGGACGCGTTCGGCGAACCGGTCTCCGTCGACGCCTTGTCGCTCGACGCGCAGGCCGTCGCGCCGAGCGCGAGGACGGCCAGGGCCGACACGGCCGCGAAAACACTCTTAGTACGGCGGGAATTCATTTACTGCACTCCTGCGGATGCCCTGGCCAGGTGTCGCCAATGCCGGGTAATGGAAACCGTTGTCAGATTCAACTGTACCCCATCAGGATGACGACGCCTCCGGCCCAGGTCCGAGCTGTACCCAGGGTCACTCTGAATCGAGACCTGCCACACGTCGGGTGATGCTTCTGCAAAACGTTCTGAACCGTTACGGTTTGCGGATGGGCCGTCCTATCCGCACCAGGAGGCAGGCGACACTGGCGTCGTTGGCCGCAGAGCTCGGTGTGTCGAGGACCACCGTCTCGAACGCCTACAACCGACCGGACCAGTTGTCCCCTGAGCTGCGCCGTCGCGTCCTCGAGACCGCACGCCGCCTCGGCTACCCGGGCCCGGACCCGGTGGCCCGTTCACTGCGGACGCGCAAAGCCGGCGCTGTCGGTCTTTTGCTCACCGAAAACCTCTCCTACGCCTTCCGCGACCCCGCCGCCGTCGGCGTGCTCGAAGGGCTGGCGCTGGCCTGCGAGGACGCGGGCGTCGGCCTGCACCTGGTCCCGGCGAGCCCGGGCAGGGAGGACGTCGCGGCCGTGCACCGCGCCGGCGTCGACGGCTTCGTCGTCTACTCGGTACCCGACGACGACCCTCATCTCGGGGCCGTGCTGGAACGCCCGGTGCCGACCGTGATCGTCGACCAGCCGCGCGTGGACGGGGTCGACCGCGTCGGCCCGGACGACGCGGCCGCGGTCACCGCGATGGCCGAACACCTCATCTCCCTGGGGCACCGGCAGATCGGCGTGCTGTGCATGCGGCTGGCCCGCGAGCGCAACGACGACTTCGTCTCCATCCAGCGGCAGAGCGCCGCGCACTTCCACGTCCAGCGGATCCGGCTGGAGGCGCTGGCCGCCGCGTTCTCGGCGGCCGGGGTCGACTGGGCGACGGTGCCGGTGGTCGAGCGCTTCGATCACACCGTGGACGACGGCGCGTCGGCCGCACGCCAGCTGCTCGACGCGTATCCGCAGGTCACCGCCGTGATCTGCACCTCGGACATCCTCGCCCTCGGCGCGCTCGCCGAGGCGGAGCGCCGGGGCCTGCGCGTGCCGCAGGATCTGACGGTCACCGGATTCGACGGCATCACCGAGGCCGAGCGCTCCGGGCTCACCACGGTCCACCAGCCGGTGCTCGAGAAGGGCAAGGCGGCGGGCAAGCTGCTGCTCAGCTCGGCCGACCGGGTGGGGCCGAAGGTGATCACCCTGGCCACGGAGCTGCGGGTCGGCCGCACGTCGGCGCCGCCACGAACGGCGGAAGAACGCTGGTTCGGGCCGTGATCTGCGTCCGCACACGTTGCTCTCCCCCGGCGTGTCGGTTCCAATGAGCGGGTGACCTCAATCGACGTACTGCTCAAGCGCAACCAGGAGCTGGGTGATGTCACTCCTGGTGACCGCTCGTCCCCGAGGCCATCACTCCAGGTGGCGATCCTGACCTGTATGGACGCCCGTATCCGGGTGTTCGAGATCTTCGGCCTGATCCAGGGCGAGTCCCACATCCTGCGTAACGCGGGCGGGGTCGTCACCGACGACATGATCCGCTCGCTCGCCCTCAGCCAGCGGAAACTCGGCACCCGCGAGGTGCTGATCGTGCAGCACACCGACTGTGGCCTGTCCATGGTCACCGAGGACGACTTCAAGGACGAGCTCGAAGCCGCCAGCGGACTTCGCCCGACATGGTCGGTCGAGGCGTTCCGCGAGGTGGAGGACAGCGTGCGCCGGTCGGTGCAGCGTGTCCGGCGCAGCGACTTCCTCCCGCACACCGACAATGTGCGCGGGTTCGTCTACGACGTGAAGCTGGGCCGCCTGACCGAGGTCGCGCACTGACGGAAACCCGCCGCGGGGGCGCCGATCCCGCTGAACGTCACGTTGAGCGAGGAGGCGCCCCTTCATCGTGTTTCCGTGGGCCTCCGGCCCAAAGAGGGCGCCCTTGTGGAGACGCCTTTGGGCCCGGTGGGTCGCACCTTTAAGCTTGGCCTGGTGGGCGTCGACGCGGATGTGCTGACCGAGTGGTTCGACGAAGTGGGGCGCGACCTCCCTTGGCGTGAAGCGGAATGCACCGCCTGGGGTGTGCTCGTCAGCGAGATCATGTTGCAGCAGACACCGGTCGCGCGGGTCCAGCCGATCTGGCTCGACTGGATGGCGCGCTGGCCGGTGCCGTCGGCGCTGGCGGCGTCGTCGCAGGGCGAGGTCGTGCGCGCCTGGGGCAAACTCGGCTACCCGCGGCGCGCGTTGCGGCTGCACGCCGCGGCGGCCGTCATCGCCGCCGAACACGGCGACGTCGTTCCGTCCGATGTGGACACTCTGCTCGCGTTGCCCGGCATCGGCGCGTACACCGCGCGCGCCGTCGCCGCCTTCGCCTACGGCAAGCGGGCGCCGGTGGTGGACACGAACGTCCGGCGCGTGGTGGCCAGGGCGGTGCACGGCGCCGGTGACGCCGGGCCGCCGTCGAACACCCGCGACATGGCCGACGTCGAGGCGCTGCTGCCGCCGGAAGACGCGCCCGCCGCGAAACTTTCGGCCGCGCTGATGGAACTCGGCGCGCTCGTCTGCACCGCGCGTTCGCCGCGATGCGCGGACTGCCCGATCTACGACGACTGCGCGTGGCAGCACGCCGGACGGCCCGCGTACGCCGGGCCCGCGAAGCAGGTCCAGAAGTTCGCCGGCACCGACCGTCAGGTGCGCGGGCTGCTGCTCGACGTCCTGCGCGGCAGCGAAGGCCCGGTCGAGAAGGCACGGCTCGATCTCGTCTGGCACGAATCCGGGCAGCGCGACCGCTGCCTCGACTCCCTGCTGGTGGACGGGTTGCTCGAACAGACCGGGGACGGCCTGTTCGCCCTGCCTGGCGAACACTAACGCATTACGACAAAAGTTGGTCAATGGTTGTCATCGGCGCGATGGCGGGTTAGTTTTCCGGCCAACGCGCATGATGGGAGTTTCGCCCGTGGCCGACTTCGACCGACGTACCGCGCTCAAGGGCGGCCTGACGGTAAGCGCCGTCGGGCTACTGGGGACAGCAACGATTTCCGCCGCCGACGCGGCGTCCGGGGTGACAGAACCGAAGATCCACGGAACGGCCGCGTGGAGCGCGCGGCCGCCGAACGGCACGATCGAGGTGCAGAACCACAAGCCGACGTACATCGTCGTGCACCACACGGTCGAGCCGGGGAACGTCACCGACTACACGCTCGAACACGCCTTCTGGGCGTCGCGCTCCATCCAGAATTTCCATATGGACACCCGCGGCTGGATCGACACCGGCCAGCAGTTCACGAACAGCCGCGGCGGGCACATCACCGAAGGCCGGCATCGCAGCCTGGAGATCCTGCGCGGCGGTACCCAGCACGTGCTGGGCGCGAACGTGGGCAACAACAACAGCACCTGCATCGGGATCGAGAACGAAGGCCTCTACAGCAAAGAGGACGTCACGCCGGCGCTCTGGGACTCGCTGGTGAAGCTGGTCGCGTACATCGCTTCGCAGTACGGGATCTCGCCGGAATTCATCAAGGGACACCGGGACTTCAACTCGACCGAATGCCCCGGCACCGTGTTGTACGACCGGCTTCCGGAGCTGCGCACCGAGGTCGGCAAGGTGCTGGGATCGTCGTCGCCGAAGGTGAATCTGCCGGAGTGGCCGCTGCTCAAACCCGGTGACAGCGGGCCGCGGGTGCGGATGGCGCAGGAACTCCTGCGGGCACGCGGTTTCGCCGTGCCCACCGATGGCCTTTTCGGACAGTCCACAAAGGACGCTGTGGCCGCGGTGGCGGCCCGGCACGGGCTGGAGCGCGACGCCTGTGGCGCGACCGCGGCGACCGACGAGACCGGCTTCCTCGGCTCGGACGTCTGGCCGCTCATCGTCGGGTCCGGCACCGATCCGCGGGCGCTGAAAGCCCGGCTCAACCGATGACGTCGGAGAGGAACGCTTCGACGGCACCGAGGTAGGTCTCCGGCGCCTCGTCGTGCACCACGTGCCCGGCGCCATGGACGACGATATGCCGTCCGAGGCCGCCGGGCACGCGCGCGGCCAGCTCGGCCTGCTGACCGTGCGGCATCGCGGTCCGTTCACCTTCGATCGCGAGCAGCGGGCATTTCACGCGTTCGACGAACTCCCAGAAGTCGCGCCTCCCCCATTCGGCCGCGATCTCGTACAGATCCGGGAGGGCGGCGATCAGGTGGTAGCCGTCTTCGCGTTCCTCGACGCATTCGATGAAGTAGTCGCCGGTGTCGCCGAAGAATTCGCGCACGTGGGCCAGCGACCGGAACGGGACGGGCCACGATTCGAAGTACCCGCGCCAGGTGTCCACGGTCCGGCCGCGCTGGTCCGGCGCGAAGTCCTCGCAGACCACGGCGCGGACGAGCTCGGGATACGTGGCCGCGGTGACCCACGCGTGCAGGCCGCCCATCGAATGTCCGATCAGGACCGCGGGCTCGCCGAAGTTCCGCAGCACCGCGGCGACGTCGTCGGCGAACCGCTCGGTGCGCCATGGCCCGCCACGCGGTCCGCGTCCGTGACCTCGCGCGTCGAGCCCGTGGACACGCCCGTACGGCTGGAGCCTCCGCGCGACCCGCCACCACGTCGTCGCCCTGCCCATCAGCCCGTGCAGAAGGACGATCGGCGGCCCGTCGCCGCCGAAAGTGATCAACCCGTCGCGCTGGATCACCACTAAGCTCCCCTCCATGCGCAGCCGTGTCCCCGCCGCCGGTCTGGTCATGGGGGCCGTCTGCGCCCTGATTATCGGATGCACCGCCGAGCCCGCTCCGGCCGCGCCCCCACCGCCGCCGCCGATGAACCCGGCTCCGGGCGCTTCGGGCGCGGGCGATCCGTACTGCCCGATGGACGGGAACGGCGGCTATGACGCGACCGAGTACCAGGTCGGGATCACCTACGACCCGGCGAAAGGGCGTCTCGACGGCGACACCACGGTGATCGCGAAAGCGACCCAGGACCTCGATCGGTACAACCTGGACTTACGCGGCTTGACCGTGCAATCCGTTGAAGTGGACGGAAAACCGGCGAAGTTCGCGCGCGAGGGCGAATTCGAGCTCGTGGTGACACCCGCCGAGCCGATCCGGAACGGGACCCCCTTCCGCACGAAGGTCGTCTACGGCGGCGACCCGTCGGCGACACCCAAGGCCGGCGGCAGCGAGAACGGCTGGCAGAAGTCGAAGGACGGCGGCGCGTTCATCGTCGGCGAGCCGCATTCGGCGTCGTTCTGGTATCCCGTGAACGAGACCCCGCGCGACAAGGCGATGTTCACCCTCACCGCCCGCGTGCCGGACGGCTGGACCGTCATCTCGAACGGGCGCGAGATCCAGAAGACCTCGGCGAACGGCTGGACCACGACGTCCTGGCAGGAGCGCACGCCCGTGGCGTCGTATCTGACCACGGTGGCGATCGACAAGTTCACCGTCGACCGGATGGCGCTTCCCGACGGGACGCCGGTGGTCAACGCGTACGCGCCGGGCGCCGAGGACCGGCGCGACACCGGCAGGCGGCTGCCGGAGATCATCGGTTTCCTGAGCTCGAAGTTCGGGCCGTATCCGGTGGACGCGGCGGGCGGCATCTATCTCGACGAGGACATCCATTTTTCGCTGGAGACCCAGACCAGGCCGACCTACGCGAAATGGGCCGACCTGATCACCGTGGTGCACGAAACCGCGCACCAGTGGTTCGGCGATTCGGTGACCCTGAAATCGTGGTCCGACATCTGCCTCAACGAATGTCTCGCGTCGTACGCGCAATGGCTGTGGCAGGAGTCGCGGGACAACGAGAACCTGGACGACCGCTATCGCGCCGCCCTCGAGATCATGCGCGGCAGCCAGGATTTCTGGGCGCCGAAACTGGTCGACATGGGGGCCGGGAAGGAGTTCCACGGCGTCTACGACAAGGGGATCCTGGCCATCCACGCGCTGCGGCGGAAGATCGGCGAAGGAGCGTTCGGGCGCCTGCTGAAGGAATGGCCGGCCGCGTACCGGAACGCCAACGCGTCCTGGGCGGATTTCGAGGCGTTCACGGTCAAGCTTTCGGACCAGAACCTGCGGCCGTTCTTCGACGCGTGGTTCCACGGCACGACGATCCCGCCGGACGCCGAACTGCTACCGGGCACCCTGCGAGGCTGACCATCTCCCGCATTTAGTCCTCTAAATGCGGTCAGACGCCGGGGTGGTCCGGCAGGTCGATGCCGTTCACGACGTCCCGCATCTTCCGCGAGGCCAGCGCGGCGAACGGCTTGAGCCGCATCACCCGCATCATCACGTAGCGCATCCGCAACGACGTCCGCGACTTCGCGAAGATCGACTCCGCGTTCTCCCGCCCCATCTCCTGCGTCTTCTCGACGAACTCGCGCATGACCGCCTCATAGCGTTTGAGCCCGGTGTCGAGGCCGGCCGCGAGCTCCCCGGCGAGGACGTACGCGCCGACGAACGCCAGGCTCGTGCCCTGGCCGGAAAGGGGCGAAGGGCAAAAGGCGGCGTCACCCAGCAGCCCGACGCGGCCGCGCGACCAAGACTCCATGATCACCTGGGCGCACGAATCGAAGTAGAAGTCGGGGGCCTCGTCCATCCGGTCCAGCAGCCAGGGCGCCTCCCACTCCATCCCTGCCGCGAGCTCGCGCACCAGGGCCTTCTGCGCCTCGACGTCGCGATAGTCGTAGTCGATCTTCTCCGCGACGAACCCGAAGTAGGCCATCGCCTCGTCGCCGTCGCGGACGGCGCGAATCCCGGCGGACCGGCCGACGTCGTCGTAGCCGACGGCCCAGTTCCGCAGGCCTAGCCGGTTCGGCACGGTGAAGAACGCCAGGTACGAGCCCAGATGCCGGACGAACCTGGACTCGTCGCCGAAGGCCAGCGCCCGCACTCCCGAATGCAGCCCGTCCGCCCCGATGACCATGTCGTACGTCCGCCGCGCACCGACGGCGAAGGTGACATCGACGCCGTCGGCCCGCTCGTCCAGCGCGGTGATCCGGTCGCCGAAGACGTACTCCGTCGTCTCCTTGGTCGCCTCGTAGAGCACTTCGGTCAGGTCGCCGCGGAGGATCTCGATCTCGGCGACGACGCCGTCACCGTCGAAGTCGTCGGCGCGGATCGTGGCCTTCGTGCGGTTCTTCCGGTCGACGAGTGTCTCGCCCTTCGTATCCGTGCAGGCGGCGCGGATACGTTCGTCCAGGCCCATCCGGCGCGCGACCTCCTTGGCCGTTCCGCGCAGGTCGACGGCCTGGCCGCCGGGGCGCAGCGAAGGCGCGCGCTCCACGACGGTCACCTGGAAGCCGTACCGGGCGAGCCAGAAGGCCAGCGCCGGCCCGGCGACGCTCGCCCCGGAGATGAGGATCTTGGTGTCAGCCACTCTTGGGAAGGTCCCACGCATCACATCGCGGCGCAAAAGAGTTTCGTCGTAGGCTGGCGGCATGGCAGTCGTGAAGATCAACGCGATCGAGGTCCCCGAAGGCGCAGGCCCCGAGCTGGAGAAGCGGTTCGCCGCGCGGCTGCACGCCGTCGACAACCAGCCCGGCTTCCTCGGCTTCGAGCTGCTCCGTCCGGTCTCCGGCGAGTCGCGCTACTTCGTCTACACCAAGTGGGAGTCCGAAGAGGCGTATCAGGCGTGGGCGTCCGGCCCGGCGCGCGAGGCGCACGCGGGCGAGCGCGCGAAGCCGGTTTCCACCGGCGCGAACCTGCTGGAATTCGAGGTCGTCCAGGCTTCGAAGCCGGGTGAGTGAGCTCGAACGAGCCGCGGAACTGATCGACGGCGCCGGCGCGCTGCTCGTCTGCGCCGGTGCCGGGATGGGTGTCGACTCCGGCCTGCCCGATTTCCGGGGCGACGAAGGTTTCTGGAAGGCGTATCCGCCGTACGAGCGCCTGGGCATCAGCTTCGTCGAGCTGGCCGACCCGCGGCATTTCGCCGAAGACCCCGAGCTGGCCTGGGGTTTCTACGGGCACCGGCTCGCGCTGTACCGCGCCACCGTCCCGCACGACGGCTTCCGTCTCCTGCTGTCCTGGGGAGCGCGCAAACCGGGCGGCACCCGCGCGTTCACGTCCAATGTGGACGGACAGTTCCAGAAGGCTGGCTACTCCCAGGTCGCCGAGGCGCACGGGTCCATCCACCAGCTGCAGTGCCTCGCCAGGTGCACCAAGGAGATCTGGCCCGCGGACGACGTCGCGGTCCCGATCGACGAAGACAGCATGCGCGCGCTCGAACCGCTGCCGTCCTGCCCGCGCTGTGGCGGCCTCGCCCGGCCCAACATCCTGATGTTCGGCGACTACGACTGGCTCGGGCAGCGCAGCCAGGCCCAGCTCGACGAGCTGAACGCGTGGCGTCGCCGGCATCGCGACCTCGTCGTGGTGGAGCTCGGCGCCGGACAGGCCGTGCCGACGGTGCGGCGGTACTCGGAGCTGGCCAGCGCCGCGACCGGCGCGCTGGTCCGGATCAACCCGCGCGAGCCGCAGGTCCGGCACGGCCGCGGCGTTTCCCTGGCGAGCAACGGCCTCGAAACACTCAAGGCACTGGACGCGCTGCTGAAGGGGACCATGCCCGCATGAGACGCGGTGAAGGGAGCTTTCACCGCGTCTCATGCGGTGAAGGGAGCTTTCAGCCCGCTCTGGGCAGGACGATCTCCGCGTAGACGGCGTCGTGGTCGCTGCCCGGCGTCTCCAGCACCTTGAAGTCCGCGATGGCCGTCCGCTTGTCCGCCAGCACGTGGTCGATCGGCACCGGCGGCACCAGCCCGTTCGTCCAGGTGCCCTCCAACGCCTTCCCCAGCTGATCGGCCGCGTCCACGTATCCCCTGGTCAGCAGCTCACGAATGAGCGCGTGGTCCAGACTGGCGTTGAAGTCGCCCGCCAGGATCCGGATGTCGTGCTCGGCGTCGGCGTACGGCAGGTCCTTGGCCTCGTCGACCCAGGCGTGCCGGTCCCACATCGGCGCCGCCGGGTGGACCGCGACGACCTCGATCCGGACGCCGTCGCCAAGGTCCACGCTCGCGCTGGGCTGCTTGTAGTCCGAATTTCCGCTCAGTTTCAGCGGCGTGAGCGGATACCTCGACACCAGCCCGGAGCCCGACGCCCATTCGGCCGGGTGCAGCACGTGGTAGGGCAGGACCTGGAACAACCCGGCCCGTTCGAGCCCGGCGACGGCCTCGGGCGTCATCTCGGTCAGGCTCAGGACGTCGACCCGGTGCTCCTTCACGTAGCCGACGATCCGGTCCGGATCGGCCTGCCCGCCCAGCATGTTCGACGCCAGCACGCGCACGTGCTTCCCGTCGAGCGCCTTCTGCTCGTTCGCGAACGCTCGCGGAAGCACCAGAGACGCGATCGTGCAGGTCAGCACCAGCGCGACCACCCCGGTCCACCAGCGGCGGAGCCCCAGCGCGAGGAGGCCGAGCACCAGCGTCGCGATCCCGGCGTACGGCGTGAGCGCGAGTGCGGCGATCGTGTACGTGTTGCCGTCGTAGCCCACCAGCCGTAACGCCGTCAGCACCGCGAACGGCACGACCGCCCCGATGAGCAGCCCGCTGACCAGCTTTCGCCCGGCACCTCGCGGCACCACGCGTTCTTCGATCACCATGCCGTCGAGTATGCCGATCACCAGCGCGGCGGCGGCCGTCTCCACAACACCTTCACAACCTCCTCACACCACGTCTACCAGCGCTTATCAGCTCCTGTCAGCCGCTGCCAGCGCGCTGTGCGCGGTCTGCCAGGCCAGGGGTGCACCTTGATCGGCGGGGCGAGATCCACAGGAGGAACGATGACTCACGCGATCAGGGCCGAGGGCCTGGTCAAACACTATGGGGAGACGAAGGCGCTCGACGGGGTCGATCTGGAGGTCCCCGCGGGCAAGGTGGTCGGGGTGCTGGGGCCGAACGGCGCGGGGAAGACGACCGCCGTCCGGATCCTGGCCACTTTGATCCGCCCGGACCGCGGCCACGCGAGCGTCTTCGGGTACGACGTCGTCAAGAACCCGATGGCGGTCCGGAGCATGATCGGGCTGACCGGGCAGTACGCGTCGGTCGACGAGGACCTTTCCGGTACGGAGAACCTCGTCCTGATCGGCAGGCTGCTGGAGTTCTCGAGGGCGGACGCGAAGAAGCGCGCGGCCGAGCTGCTGGAGCGGTTCGAGCTGACCGACGCCGCCGGCCGCGCGATCAAGACCTACTCGGGCGGGATGCGGCGGCGGCTCGACCTCGCCGCGAGCCTGGTCGGCCGTCCCAGGGTGCTGTACCTGGACGAGCCGACCACCGGGCTCGACCCGCACGCCCGCAACGAGGTCTGGGCCGTGGTCCGGACGCTGGTCGCCGACGGCACGACGGTGCTGCTCACCACGCAGTACCTGGAGGAGGCCGACCAGCTGGCCGACACGATCACCGTGTTCGACCACGGGCACGTCGTGGCGAACGGCCGGGCCGACGAGCTCAAGCGGCGGACCGGCGGCCAGACGCTGCAGGTCCGGCCGTCCGCGCTCGCCGACCTCGACGCCGTCGAGCGCATCCTGGCCGGGCTCACCGGTGCCCGGCCGCACCGGGACGACGACACCGGGCTGCTCACCGCGCCCGTCGCCGACCCGGTCCTGCTGTCCACTTTGGTCCGCAAGCTGGACGAGGCCGGGATCACCGCGGACGAGCTGGCGCTGCGGCTGCCCAGCCTCGACGAGGTGTTCCTCGCGCTCACCGGCAAGAAGACCGACGAGTCCACAAAGGACACGACTCCGGAAGGGAGCCTGGTATGACGACCATCGCGATGCCCGCGCCACCACGGCGCGTTTCCCCGTCGAGCAGCGTGCGGCACGGGCTTTCCCTCGCCTGGCGTGGCGTCCTGAAGATCCGCAAGAACCCGGAGCAGCTGGCCGACGTCACGCTCGCGCCGATCATCTTCCTGGTCATGTTCGTCTACCTGTTCGGTGGCGCGATCATGGGCAGCACCGAGGGCTACCTCCAGATGATCGTGCCCGGCATCATGGTGTTCAACATCCTGCAGGCCAGCATGACCGTCGGCGTCCAGCTGAACACCGACGTCACCAAGGGCGTGTTCGACCGGTTCCGGGCCATGCCGATCGCGCGGTCCGCGCCGCTGATCGGCGCCGTGCTGGCCGATATCGTGCGGTACCTGGTGTGCCTGGTCGTGCTGATGGTCGTCGCGACGATCATGGGCTACCGGATCCAGACCGGGCCCGCCGAGTTCGCGCTGGCGATCGTGCTCGTCATCGCGTTCGCGCTGGCGTTCTGCTGGGCTTCGGTGTTCGTCGGGATGCTGGTGAAGAGCCCCGGCGCGGTGCAGGGCCTGATGTTCGTGGTGCTGATGCCGCTGACCTTCGGCAGCAACGTGTTCGTGCAGACCGACACCATGCCCGGCTGGCTGAAGGCGTGGGCGGACATCAGCCCGGTGACGCAGATGTCCGACGTCCTGCGCGGGCTGATGAACGGCGGGCCGGTCGCCGGACCGCTGACCGGCGCGCTGATCTGGATGGCGGCCGCGCTCGCGGTCTTCTTCCCGCTCGCCACGTGGGCTTACCGGAAGCGCGTCTGACGGGGGTCAGGGGGAACGCGCGTGAAGGGCTCCTTGCCTCTGCCGAGGCGAGGAGCCCTTCTTCACGCGCCCGCTTCCTGGCAGATCCAGGAGACAAGATCCGCTCGGGACAGACCGGCGTCCTGGGCGAGGAGCTCTTCGTAGCGCTCCTCGCCGAAATGTTCGCGAAGATCGTCGATGAGCTGCCGGATGCCGGGCTCTCCGAGGTCCAGCCTGCCGCGCAGCAGCTTCGCCGCGCCGAGCAGCCGGACAGCCGTCTCCGGCCGCCCCTGCCGGAACCGGATCAGGCCGCAGACCTCGACGATCCGGCCGAGATCGGGCATGTCGCCGCGTTCCGCGGTGGATTTCACGACGATCGCGGCACCACGCTCGGCCTCGTCCAGATCTCCGGCGGCCAGCGCGATCTCCGTGTCGATGTACCCGCCGAATTCGTCGCCGAACATCCCCGGCATCGGCACCGTCGCCATGAGCTCCCGGAACCGGACGCCGACCGCGCGCGCCTCGTCGATCCGTCCGGCGCGGCTGAGCAGATCCGCCTTGCCCACCAGCACCATCACCGCGAGCTGGTCGTTGCCCGTCTCGATCGCGTAGCGCTCGGCGTCGCGCATCTCGCGCATGGCCGTGTCGAGGTCACCGGCCCGCGCGTACTCCGTCGCGAGCCGCCAGCGCTGCTGGATCACGTCGTCCTGCGACCCCAGTTCGAGCGCGAGGGCGAGGCCTCGCCGGTACAGCGCGAGCGCGGCGTCGTGATCGCCCGACATCGAGATGTCGCTCGCCTTCATGCCCACGGCCATCGCGGTGCCCCAGCGGTCGCCCACGGCCGTGAACCCTTCGTAGGCCCTGTCCCTCGCCCTGTCCGCGCCTTCGGGATCGCCGTCGTCGGCGAGGATGAAGCTGTACGCCCACGACCCCGCGGACCTGGCCCACGGGTCCGGGCTCGCCAGCGCCCGCGCCACCTCGCGGTGCGCGAGTTCCTTGTTCTGACTGAAGAAGGCCAGCATCGGCAGGCCGATCGCCAGACCGGCGAACCGGGTGTACGCGTTCGTCCGCACACAGTCGTCGATGAGTTCACGCACGAGTTCGCGGTCGCCGACGCCCGGCACCATCGCGGTGATCTCGCGCATCGCCCGGAACGCGGCAGCGAAGTCCTCCTCCAGACGGTCGCCGAACGTGAGCACCTCGGCGACGAAGGACTCGACCCGGTCGCTGTCGCCCTTGATCAGCCAGTACCAGAAGGTGCCGCCGAACAGCCGCGTCGCCATTTCCACGTCGTCGGCGTCGATGGCCTGCCGGAGCGCCGTCACGATGTTGCCGTGTTCCGCGTCGTAGCGCGAGATGGCGATGAGCTGATCCGCCGTCCGCAGCATCGGCTCCAGCCGTTCGACCAGCTGGGCGTAGTAGCGGTGATAGGACTTCGTGAGCTGCTCTCGCTCTTGGGCTTCGTCGAGACGTTCCGCCGCGTAGGCCCGGATGGTCTCCAGCATGCGGTACCGCGGCTCGCCGTGGTCTCCGGCGACGGCGTCCACAATGGACTTCTCGACGAGCGAGCCGAGGACGTACAGCACGTCTTCGGCGGGCAGGCCGTCACCGGCGCAGACGCTTTCGGCCGCCTCGACCTCGGCGCCCGCCCCGAAGACCGAGAGCCGCCTGGCGAGTACGCGTTCGGCGTCGTCGAGCAGGTCCCAGCTCCACTCGACGACGGCCCGCAGCGTGCGCTGCCTCGGCAACGCGGTCCGGCTGCCGGAGGTCAGCAGGCGGAACCGGTCGTCGAGCCGCCGCGAGATCTGCCCGACGGTCATCGACCGCAGCCGCGCGGCGGCCAGTTCCAGCGCCAGCGGCATCCCGTCCAGCCTGCGGCAGATCTGCGCGACGCCGTCCACAGTGGACTCGTCGAGCACGAAGTCCGGGCGCACGGCCACCGCCCGGTCGACGAACAGCCGGATCGCGCCCGCCTCGGCGGCCTGGGAAACGGTCGGCGTACCTTCCGGGACGGCCAGTGGTCCGAGCGGGCACAGCGTCTCGCCGTCGATGGCCAGCGCCTCACGGCTCGTCGCGAGGATGCGCAGAGTCGGCACGCGGCGCAACAGCGTGTTCGCCAGCTCCGCGGCCGCGTCGACCAGATGCTCGCAGTTGTCCAGTACCAGCACCGATTCACCCGCGCCGAGCGTCTCCACGACCCTGGCCAGCGCGTCGACCGGGCGGCGCATCGGATCGCCGCCGTGCGAAAGACCGAGATCCCACAGCTCCAGTGCGGCGAAAACCGCGCCGGGCAGGTCACCCGGGTCGCGGACGCCGGCGAGCGGCACGAACCAGACCCGTCCGCGCGCGTGCGCCGGATGCCGCGTCGCGACCTCGGTGGCCAGCCGCGTCTTCCCGGCGCCACCTGGCCCGACGAGCGTCACCAGCCGCGCACCCGCGAGAAGCTCGGCGACCAGCTTCAACTCGTCGTCACGGCCGACGAAACTGGTGAGCCGGACCGGGAGATGATCGGCGGCCGCGGGCGGCGGGCCGAGTTCCCCGCGCAACGCGGCGAGATGGATCTCCCGGAGTTCGGCCGACGGGTCGACGCCGAGCTGATCGGCCAGCGCCGCCCGGACCTCTTCGTAGACGGCGAGGGCGTCGGACTGCCGGTCCGCCGCGCACAACGCCCGGATCCACAACCCGGCGAGCCGTTCACGCAGCGGGTGCCGCGTGGCCGCCTCCTTGAGATCCGCGAGCACCCGGTCGTGCCCGCCCAGCCGGATCTCCGCCTCGAAACGGTCCTCGGCGGCTTCCAGGCGCAGGTCCTCCAGGCGGGTCGCCGGCGCCTGCGCGAACGGGGCATCGAGCACGTCGGACAGCGCCTGACCACGCCAGAGGCCGAGCGCTTCGGCGAGTACCGCGGCCGCACCGGCGTCCCGTCCCGCCGCCAGCTCCGCTCGGCCCTCCGCCGCCAGGCGCTCGAAGCGGCACACGTCGACGTCCTCGCGAGCGACGTCGAGGCGGTAACCGCCGGGGCCGGAGTCGAGGGTGACGTCTTCGGCGCGCAGCACCTTGCGCAACCGCGAGACCAGGGACTGCAGCGCGTTCGCCGCGTCGGCGGGCGGTTCCGCGCCCCAGAGACCGTCGATGAGGGCCGCCGCCGGGACGGCGCGGCCGGGCTCCAGCGCGAGCCTGGCCAAGAGCATGCGGAGGCGGGCACCGCCGATGTCGACCGGGGTGCCGTCGCCGGCCTCCGCTCCGACCGGGCCCAGCAGCGTCACACGCACGCCCCCAGCTTTCCAGAACACGCAAACGGATAGCCCATAGGCGACTGAAGTAGGGAATTCAAGTCGGCCGCCTGACCGGCGTCACACGTTAGGGTGAGGACATGACGTCCGTGCTCCTCACCGGTTTCGAACCGTTCGGCGGTGAGCGGGTGAATCCGTCGTGGCAGGCGGTTTCCCTGCTCACCGGACGGCGGCACGACACCGTCGCCGTCGAACTGCCGTGCGTTTTCTCGCGTTCGCTGGTCACCTTGCGCGACGCGATCGACGAATACCGGCCAGAACTCGTGATCTGCGTCGGGCAGGCGGGCGGGCGCCCCGACGTCACCCCGGAACGGGTCGCGATCAACCTGATCGACGCCCGTATCCCGGACAACGCTGGTTCGCAGCCCGTCGACGTCCCGGTGATCCCCGGCGGGCCGAACGCGTACTTCACCACGCTGCCGGTGAAGGCGTGCGTCACGGGGATCAAGGACGCGGGGCTTCCGGCGTCGGTCTCGCACACCGCCGGGACGTACGTGTGCAACCAGGTCTTCTACGGGCTGATGCACTTGCTGGACAACGACTTTCCCGGCGTACGCGGCGGTTTCGTGCACGTGCCGTACACGCCGGAGCAGGCCGCGCGGACGACCGCGCCGAGCCTGGCGGTGCACCGCGCCGCCGAGGCGCTGGAGATCATCGTGGAGACCTCGCTTTCGGTGACCGAGGATCTTTCGACACCGGCGGGCACCCTGCACTGATCAAGGCTTGAGCTGCGCCGTGAAGAACTCGACCATCTCCGCGGTCGTCCGCGCTGAGCCATCGCCGCGGGTCGAGACGAGCATCGCGCTCAACGGCGCGTCTTCGGTCCCGAAGAGCACGATGCCGCTTCGCGTGCCCACGCCCGCCAAGTAGCGCCCCCGGAGCCCGTCGGCCGCCCAGGTGCCCTCCACGGGCTTACCCTTGGTCATGCGCTGCCGGACGCCGTCCTCCAGGCCGGTCATCGCGACGCCCTGGTAGTAGTTGATCGCGTTCGATCCCTTGTCGTCCTTGAACACGCAGGTGACCGCCGACGCCGCACCCACCGTGGCGGCCGCGTCCGGCGCGTCCCGGCAGTCGTCCCGCTGCGGGATGACCGCGGCGATCCGGCGGAGACAGTCCGTGAACCCCTGCGCGTCCTTCTGCCCCGGCTGTTCGCAACTCACCGGCTTCGCCGGGGCAGGCCCGGCGACCGGCTCGTCTTCGCCGCCGCTGAGCAGGACGATCGTCGTCACGATCGCCGCGAGAGCGAGCCCGACGACGCCGTAGGCCGTGGGCTTCTGCCAGTTCCGGCCCGGCGGGGGCGGTGGCGGTGTCCAGCGCGGTGGTTGCGGGCGACGCGGCGGCTGTTGTTGCACCGGTTGCTGCTGCACGGGTTGCTGGCGCACCGGCGGCGCGACCGGCGCGAAGGCGGGCACGGTCAGCTGGGAGTCCTCGCCGCCCGCGGGCACGTGGAGCAAGCCGAACGCGACCGCCGTCTCCGGCTGATCCTGTGTGGTCGGCGCGATCCTGAGCTGATTCGCCAGCAGGCTCGCCAGCAACGGCATCCGGCTCGGCCCGCCGACGAGGTAGACGCCGCCGAGCCGGTCCGGGGACAGCCCGGCACGGCGGATCGTGGTGGCCAGAAGCTCGGCGCTGCGCAGGAAACTCGGCCGGACGAGCGCCTCCAGCTCCGTCCGGGTCACCCGCACGTCGCCGAACGGCTCCGGCATCGGGATCTCGGTCTGCTGATGGCGGGACAGGCTTTCCTTGGCGTCACGGACGTCCTGCAGCAACGACCGGCGCGTCCGGCGGTCGCTGACCGACTGCGGGCGCAGGATCCGTTGCCAGCGCGCGGGTTCGGAATGCGACACCTCGCGGCCGATGTGCACCAGCAGCGCCTGGTCGATGTCGAGACTGCCGAGATCGGGCAGACCGTCCTCGGCCAGCACGGCGAACCCCTGCGCGCTGACCCCGACCACCGCGCAGTCGAAGGTGCCGGCCCCGAGGTCGTAGACCGCGATCGGACCCGGTGGCCGGTGACCGTTGCCGAGGGAGGCGTAATGGGCGGCGGCGGCGACCGGCTCGGGAATGAGCGTCGTCGTACCGAAACCGGCCTTGAGCGCGGCGTCGCGGAGGATCTGCTTGCGATCCGGGCCCCAGCCCGCAGGATGCGAGATGCGCACCTGCGCGGGCGGACGCTGGAGGAGCAGCTCGGCCTCTTCGCCGACCCGGCGCAGGACCGCGGCGAAGGCGTCGGCGATGGGGAGCGAGACGTCACCGAGCTGGAGGGCGCCCTCGTCGATGCGCCGCTTCGGATTCGCCTCGAACCGGCTCGGATCCAGCCGGGCGCGGCGTTCGGCGTCACGACCGACGAAGACAGTGCCGTCCTTGTCGACGTAGATCGCGGACGACATCGTCACCGACCCGTCGATCTCGACGACCTGCGCCCCCCTGCCGTGGATCGAAAGCACCCCCACCGTGCTGGAGGTACCGAAATCGATCGCCAGAACGTCCACCTGACCCCCTCCCGGACCCGAAGGCATCGTCTCACGCCCCCCGATCACGCGAGTTCCGCCTCTGATCACGCGAGTTACGTCCCCCATCACGCGAGTCGCGCGCCTGATCACGCGAGTTCGCCGTCTGATCACGCGTGTCGTCCGTCTGATCACGCGAGTTCGCCATCCAGGCGCACCGGCCCCTGTGCGGGAAGGCGAACTCGCGTGATTGAGCGGCGAACTCGCGTGATTGGGCGCGTAACTCACGTGATCAGAGGGCGAACACGCGAAAGTGCCCGCCGCGGCGAACCCGCGACGGGCACTTCCGGAACCGAAAGGACTTACTCGCCCTCGGTTTCACCGTTCTCTTCGGTCGAGCCGGCACCGATGCTCACCGGCGGGGCGTCCGGGACCGACGAGGGCCGGGCTTCGCCACGGAAGACGAAGTGCGCCTTGTCGTCCTTCTCGCCCTCTTCGTCGTTCCAGCCTTCGACGTCGACCAGGATGATCTGGCCGGCCTGGACCTCGCCGAACAGGATCTTCTCCGACAGCTGGTCCTCGATCTCGCGCTGGATCGTGCGACGCAGCGGCCGCGCGCCCAGCACCGGGTCGAAGCCGCGCTTGGCGAGCAGCGACTTGGCCTTGGGCGTGAGCTCGAGCTCCATGTCCTTCGCCTTGAGCTGCGTCTCGACCCTGGCGATCATCAGATCGACCATCTGGATGATCTGGTCCTTGGTCAGCTGGTGGAAGACGATGATGTCGTCGATCCGGTTCAGGAACTCAGGCCGGAAATGCTTCTTCATTTCCTCGTTGACCTTTTGCTTCATCTTCTCGTACCGGTTGGCGGTGTCGCCCCCCTGCGAGAACCCGAGCGAGACGGACTTGGAGATGTCCGAGGTACCCAGGTTCGAGGTGAAGATGAGCACGGTGTTCTTGAAGTCGACCGTACGACCCTGGCCGTCGGTGAGACGGCCGTCTTCGAGGACCTGCAGGAGCGTGTTGTAGATCTCCTGGTGGGCCTTCTCGATCTCGTCGAACAGCACCACCGAGAATGGCTTGCGCCGCACCTTCTCGGTCAGCTGGCCGCCCTCTTCGTAGCCGACGTAGCCCGGAGGGGCACCGAAGAGCCGCGAAGCGGTGTAGCGGTCGTGGAACTCGCCCATGTCGATCTGGATGAGCGCGTCGTCCTCGCCGAACAGGAACGCCGCGAGCGCCTTGGACAGCTCGGTCTTACCGACACCGGACGGGCCGGCGAAGATGAACGAGCCGGAGGGGCGCTTCGGGTCCTTCAGGCCGGCGCGGGTGCGGCGGATCGCCTGGGACACGGCCTTGACCGCGTCCTCCTGGCCGATGATCCGCTTGTGCAGCTCGTCCTCCATGCGGAGCAGACGCGTGGTCTCCTCCTCGGTGAGCTTGAACACCGGGATACCGGTCCAGTTGGCGAGGACCTCGGCGATCTGCTCCTCGTCGACCTCGGCGACGACGTCGAGGTCGCCGTCCTTCCACTGCTTCTCCCGCTCGCCCTTCTGGCCGAGGAGGGTCTTCTCCTCGTCACGGAGGCGGGCGGCGCGCTCGAAGTCCTGCGCGTCTATCGCGGACTCCTTGTCCCTGCGCACATCGGCGATCTTCTCGTCGAACTCGCGCAGGTCCGGCGGCGCGGTCATGCGGCGGATGCGCATCCGGGCGCCGGCCTCGTCGATCAGGTCGATCGCCTTGTCCGGGAGGAAGCGGTCGTTGATGTAGCGGTCCGCGAGGGTCGCCGCCTGCACCAGGGCGCCGTCGGTGATGGAGACGCGGTGGTGCGCCTCGTACCGGTCACGGAGACCCTTCAGGATCTCGATGGTGTGCTCGAGCGACGGCTCGCCGACCTGGATCGGCTGGAAGCGGCGCTCCAGCGCGGCGTCCTTCTCGATGTACTTGCGGTACTCCTCGAGCGTGGTCGCGCCGATCGTCTGCAGCTCACCACGGGCCAGCATCGGCTTCAGGATCGACGCGGCGTCGATCGCGCCCTCGGCGGCACCCGCGCCGACGAGCGTGTGCAGCTCGTCGATGAACAGGATGATGTCGCCGCGGGTCTTGATCTCCTTGAGCACCTTCTTGAGGCGCTCTTCGAAGTCACCGCGGTACCGGGAACCGGCGACCAGGGAGCCGAGGTCGAGGGTGTAGAGCTGCTTGTCCTTCAACGTCTCGGGCACCTCGCCCTTGACGATGTTCTGCGCGAGCCCCTCGACGACGGCGGTCTTGCCGACGCCGGGCTCGCCGATCAGGACCGGGTTGTTCTTGGTGCGCCGCGACAGCACCTGCATGACCCGCTCGATCTCTTTGCCCCGGCCGATGACCGGGTCGAGCTTGCCTTCGCGGGCCTGCACGGTCAGGTTGCGGCCGAACTGGTCGAGCACCAGCGACGACGACGGGGTGCCTTCACCGCGTCCGGAACCGGTCTCGGCCGACTCCTTGCCACCCTGGTAGCCAGACAGCAGCTGCAGGACCTGCTGACGCACCCGGTTGAGGTCCGCGCCGAGCTTGACGAGCACCTGCGCGGCGACGCCCTCACCCTCGCGGATCAGCCCGAGCAGGATGTGCTCGGTGCCGATGTAGTTGTGGCCGAGCTGCAGCGCTTCGCGCAGGGACAGCTCAAGCACCTTCTTGGCCCGCGGGGTGAAGGGAATGTGCCCGCTCGGGGCCTGCTGCCCCTGGCCGATGATCTCCTCGACCTGCTGGCGGACGCCCTCCAGCGCGATGCCCAGCGATTCCAGCGCCTTGGCGGCGACACCTTCACCCTCGTGGATCAGACCCAGGAGGATGTGCTCGGTGCCGATGTAGTTGTGGTTGAGCATCCTGGCCTCTTCTTGGGCCAGGACGACCACCCGCCTCGCGCGGTCGGTGAACCTCTCAAACATGTGCACTCCCTCGACTGCTGCGACGGCGGCCCGTTTCCATCGTGCTTTCACCGCGATGGATTCAGCACCGTGAGACCACTCTAGTAGCCATGCGGTCGCGCTGGCGTACCACTACGGCTGATTGCGGCCCGTTCGCGCCCCGGCCGTTCTCCGGCCGTGCGCTCTTTCATCTTCCGGTTGCCCTGCACCTTTACGTCAAGCCCAACGTGCGAAGGCGCGCCCGGATTCCGCCGGACGAGCGTTGTCCGCTGAGCGCGAACACGGGCCCGCCCAGTGGATGGACACCCGTCCGGAGTAGTCACGATCGTATGTAAGGTTAGCCGTACCTAATGACGGGAGGGCGGCGTGTCACATCTTCGGACGCTCGCGTCACCCGAAGGCGGACTCCGGGCCTCCCTCTCCAGGATGCCCGAGGACGCCCGCCTCCGCCTTGACGTCCCGGCGGACGAACCGGGCTGGGTCCGTTGCGGCGACCTGCTCGGCGAACCGGACCGGCTCGTGCGGTGGCGGGAGCGGCTCGCCCGCTGGCTGGCCGAGACGTACCCGGAGGCGGCCCGGATCCCCGAACGGACCCCGGCGAAGTGGATCGTGTCCTGGTACCTGCACGTCCCGGCCTTCGCCGGCGCGATGCTGCTCCACCACGGCCGCCGCGTCCCGTCGCTGGCGCCGTCCGCGCTGGCGTTCCATATCGGCGCCGACCGGCCCCATCCCGACTCCGTCGCCGTCCTCGGTGACGGTTTCCACTGTCTGCCGACCGACCCGGACTCCGCGCATCCGGGTGCCGTCGTGGTCCCGGACGAGCGGACGCTGGCGACGGTGCTGCGGGGCAGGTTCGTCGCCCACGCGAGCCGGTTCATCGACGTCTACGGCCCGCTGACGAGGCTGGGGCGGCGGCAGTTGTGGGCGGCCGCCACGGACGCGCTCGACAACGCGCTGTGGTCGGCGGGACGGCTGGGCGGGACACCGGAATCCGAGTGCGCCGGCGTCGCGGACGCCGCTTTGGTCCTCGAAGCCCGGTTCCCGCCGCTGACATCGCCGTCGAAGCTGACGCAGGCCATGGGAGCCGACGGGCGCCGCGAGTGGATGAGAAACCGCGAAAGCTGCTGCTACAACTATCTGCTTCCCGCGGAATCGGAGTGCGTCGGCTGCCCGAGAGTTCGTTAAGGCCTCCAGCCGGGATCACGTCCCGTCGCGCCCAAGGCGCGCTCGAACGTCGTCGCGTCATCCGCGACGGTCACTTCTTCGCCGTACACCTTCATCGCACGCGCCTGATCACCGATCTCCAGCGCGATGGCGTACACGGCGTCGGCGACTTCGGGGAGAACGGTGAACTCCGCGCCGGTCGCCCTGGCGAGGTCCCAGGCGTGGAAGACGAACTCGTCCAGCACCATGTACCCCGCCATCGACGCGGGCATCGGGTTGCCGCCGAAGGTGGTCTGCCCCTGCCACGCCTCAGGCGCGCCGAAGACGTCCACGAGGCGCGCGGTCTGCTTTTCGATGCCATCGAGCCATTCGTCGCCGACGAGGTCCGCCTCGGCCTCGCCGGAGGACACCTCGGGCGGCGCGGCCTTGCGCCCGGCGGCTTCGAGCCAGGGGCCCCAGTAGAGAAGGTGGTTCAGCAACGCGCGGACGTCGTATTCGGCGCACGGCGTCCGCGCGGAGAGGTCGGACTCGCCGATCCCGCGCAGGATTGCGGTGAATTCCGCGGCGGCGGGGGCGATCAGGGCAGCGTGTTCGGACATGAGGGCATGAGTTCACGGAACCCTGTGCGCTGTCTTGAAGAAACACGACAGGGTTGGGCCGTGTCCGGCATAGATTGATCCGGTGAGCGGGCACCGGATCCCGGCGGGGATCGTCAACGCGCGGGAGGCGAAGTTCAGCCTCGTCCGGCATCGCCCCACGCCTGCGCTGCGCCCGTTCGTCGACCACCACTGGGTGTTGCGCTGGGACCTGAGCGGCCGTCCGCCCCATGAACAGGTGGTTCTGCCCAATCTCGCGGTGAACGTCACGTTCTTCCGCGACGCGGCAGGCGCGTTCGGCCCTGGGAAACGACCTTTCCGCTACACCGTCGCCGGCACGGACCACGGTATCGGCGTGCGATTCCGGCCGGGGGCTTTCCGGGCATTCCTCACCGGTCCGGTCTCGATGATCTCCGGCGGTTCCGTTCCGCTCACCGATCTCTTCCCCGGTGCCGGATCGGTGACGGAATCGGTACGGAATGCGACGGACGACTTCGAAATGGTCCGCCGCTGCGAGGAACTGCTCCTCGCGAAAGATCCGGTGCTGACCGCCGCGGCCAGGACGGCCGTCGAAGCGGTCGAAACAATCGCGGCCGATCCGGCCATTACCAGAGTCGGCGAGCTGTCAAGCCGGACGGGCCTGTCTCACCGAAGCCTGCAACGCCTGTTCGCCGAACATGTCGGCGCCGCCCCCAAATGGGCGATTCAGGTATACCGCTTGAACGACGCGGCGGCACGGATCGCCGCCGAGGAACGGCCGGACTACGCGGAACTGGCGACCGCGCTGGGCTATAGCGACCAAGCGCACTTCATCCGGGATTTCCGCTCCGTGACCGGATGGGCGCCCACCGAGTACGCCCGCTTGAACCGTGTACAAGAACAAGAAAGCCGCCGGGAACGGATTCCCGGCGGCCATCAGGTCTGAAAGACCTCAGTTCTTCTTGTGGTAGGCCTCCACGACCTCGGACGGGATACGTCCGCGGTCGGAAACCTGGAAGCCGTTCTTGCGGGCCCAGGCGCGAATGGCCTGGTTCTGCTCGCGGTCCACGGTCGCGGGACGGGCGGCGGCCTTCACACCGGCGACCGGACGAATGGCGGTGCGCTTACGGCCACCCGCACGGCGGGCGTGCTCCACATACTGGGCCAGCGCGTCACGAAGCTCTTCCGCGTTTTCCGCGGAAAGGTCGATCTGGTAGCTCACACCGTCCAAACCGAACTCGACGGTCTCTTCCGCCTCGGTGCCGTCGAGGTCGTCGACGAGCGAGACGAGCACCTTCTGTGCCATCTGTTTCCTCCTGCTGGGGGCTTACACGAATGATCTGGTACGGGGCATGCCCCGGACAGAAGACTTTGTCTAGCGACATTAATACCCGCTACCGAGACATAACGCAAATCTTGTTTACGAGAACGATCGAGGTATCTGTCACGCGGACGGGTTATTCGGGTCGGACGAGCGGGAACAGGATGGTCTCCCGGATACCAAGGCCGGTCAGCGCCATCAGCAACCGGTCGATCCCCATTCCGACACCACCGCTCGGTGGCATTCCGTACTCCAGCGCACGGAGGAAATCCTCATCCAGGTTCATGGCCTCACTATCGCCCTGCGCGCCCAGCCGAGCCTGTTCCACCAGCCGCTGACGCTCCACGACGGGATCGACCAGCTCGGAGTATCCGGTGGCCAGTTCGAATCCGCGCACGTACAGATCCCACTTCTCGGCGACCCCCGGCTTGCTGCGATGTTGCCTGGTCAGCGGGGATGTCTCGACCGGAAAATCACGGACAAAAGTAGGTTCGTGGAGATGATCGCCGACGAGATGTTCCCAAAGTTCTTCGACGAGTTTGCCATGACCTAACTTTGGGTCGAGCTCCAGCTCTCGCGCTTCGGCATAGGAACGCAGCTTGTCCGCCGATGTCTCGGGAGTGACCTCTTCCGACAACGCCTCGGACAACGACTCGTACATTCCGAGTGTGGTCCACTCGCCGGACAGGTCGTACTCCGAACCGTCGGCGAGAGTGACCACCTGAGTACCGAGAACGTTCTGCGCCGCCTCCTGGATGAGCTGGCGCGTCATCACCGCGTTGGAGTCATAGGTCGCATACGCTTCGTAGTACTCCAGCATGGCGAACTCGGGCGAGTGCGACGAGTCGCTGCCCTCGTTCCGGAAGTTCCGGTTGATCTCGAAGACCTTCTCGATACCGCCGACCACACAACGCTTGAGGTACAGCTCCGGCGCGATCCTCAAGTAGAGGTCGAGGTCGAAGGCATTCGAATGTGTGACGAATGGCCTTGCCGCCGCGCCGCCGTGCAGCGTTTGCAGCATCGGGGTCTCGACCTCGAGGAATCCCCGGCCGTGAAACGAGTCACGCAGGGAACGCAGCACACCGGCGCGGGTACGGACCACGTCCCGCGCCTTGGGACGCACGATCAGATCGACATAACGCTGCCGGATCCGCGTTTCCTCGGCGAGATCTTTGTGCGCCACGGGCAACGGGCGCAATGCTTTCGACGTGATCCGCCACGAGTCCGCCATCACGGAAAGCTCACCGCGCTTGGAGGTGATGACCTCGCCGGAGACGAATACGTGATCACCGAGATCGACATCGGACTTCCACGCCGCGAGCGCGTCCTCGCCGACCTTCGCGAGGCTGAGCATCGCCTGCAACTCGGTGCCGTCGCCTTCACGGAGACTCGCGAAACACAGTTTGCCGGTATTCCGCATGAACATGACCCGGCCGGTGACGCCCACGATCTCGCCGGTGGCGGTGTCCGAGGGAAGACCGGAATGCTTCTCGCGCACTTCGGCCAGCGAGTGCGTCCGGGGCACCTCGACCGGATACGGATCGATACCCTCCGCGATTATCCGGTCGCGCTTGTCCCGGCGCACCCGCATCTGTTCCGGCAGGTCTTCGTCGGGGCTCACGCCCTCGGATGCGGGGATTTCAGTCATGGCGCACAGCGTACGAACCCGCCGCTTCCCTACGCCAACCGGATTACCTTTTCCGGGTCCGGACCGGCCGGTTTTCTGTCCTTTAACCTTGAGCGCGTGAACTCATCGAGTCCCGGCATCGAACCCGAACTGCACGCCCGCCGCGCCGCCTCGTTCGGTGCGAGAGCCGCCGCCTATGCCGCGCATCGGCCGGACTATCCGGAAAAGGCACTGGCCTGGGGGCTCGCCGGCGCCCGGCACGCGCCGGAACGGGTACTGGATCTCGCGGCCGGGACCGGCAAGGTCAGCGAAGGGCTGCTCGCGCTGGGGGTCGAGGTCACCGCGGTGGAGCCGGACGACCAGATGCTCGCGGAACTGAAGAAGGCGCTCCCCACCGTGACCCCGCTCATCGGGACGGCCGAGGAGATCCCGCTGCCCGGCGGTTCCGTCGACGCCGTGGTCGTCGGCCAGGCCGTCCACTGGTTCGACCTCGACCGGGCGTATCCGGAGATGGCCAGGGTGCTGAAACCGGGAGGCGTCGTGGCCGCGCTGTGGAACCACGACGACGACGAGTCCGCGGGCTGGCTCGCCGAGTTGAACGCGTTGATCAAGACCTCGATGAGCAGGCGCTGGCTGAGCGACTACGAATCGTTGCCGGAACACGAGGCCTTCGAGCCGTTCGAGAAGAAGACCTTCGGCCACAAACAGTCGAGGACCGCGGAGACCCTGGTGGCGACTCTCGCCACCCATTCGCACATGCTGGTGGCGTCGGCGGAGGAACGCGAAGCCAAACTTCGCACGGCGCGGGAATTCCTCGACCGGCACCCGGAAACCGCCTCGGGGGAATTCGACCTGCCGATCACCACCACCGTCTTCCGGGCGCGTAAGCGATGACCGACTGGAAGGCGACGTTCACGGCGACGTTCGGTGCTCCCGCGTCGGCGGTGTCCGCGCGGATCTGGGCCGAGGTGTACGGCGACGAGTACCCCGCCGAGCTGGACACCTACAGCTTCGTGACCCGGACCGACCTGCACCGCATCGCGGCCGAGGCGCACCTGGAGCCGGGTGGGCGGCTGGCCGACATCGGCTGCGGGCGCGGCGGCCCCGGGCTGTGGGTCGCCGCGCGGACCTACGCGACGCTGACCGGCGTCGACATCGCGGAGACGGCGCTGGCGTCGGCGCGGCGGCGCGCGGAGGCGATGGACATCGAGGCGACCGAGTTCCTGGCCGGCGGTTTTCAGGACACCGGACTGGACGACGCGTCGTTCGAAGCGGTGATGAGCGTCGACGCGCTGCTGTTCGCGCCCGACAAGCGGCGTGCCTGCGCGGAGTTCGCGCGGATCCTCGTGCCCGGCGGGCGTCTGCTCGTCACGACCTGGGACTTCGACGGGCAGCCGGTGAACCGGCCGCCCCAGGTGGCCGACCACCGGCCGCTGCTGGAAGCGGCGGGATTCGACGTCCTCACCTACGAGGAGACGCCGGACTGGCGAGCACGGCAACGGCGGACCATGGAGCTCTCGCTCGCGCGGGTGGAGGAATTGGCCGAGGAATCGGGGCAGGACCCGGCGCAGCTGCGGGCGAGCCTCGAACAGACCCTGCGGAACCAGGACCTGATGACGCGGCGGGTGCTGATGGTCGCCTCACGCCGGTGACGGAAGGCGTGACTCGCGTGATTGGGCACGTAACTCGCGTGATTGAAGGCGTAACTCACGAGTTACGTGTCTGATCACGCGAGTTACGACTCTGATCACGCGCGGGACGTGGCGCGGTTCCGCTCGTAGACCAGCCGGAGGCCCAGGAGCGTCAGATCCGGGACGTGCTCGGTGATCGTCTCGGACTCGCCGAGCACCAGGGGCGCGAGGCCGCCCGTCGCGATCACCGCGACCGGCTTCGCCCCGCCGGGCGCGAGTTCGCGCTTGATCCGCTTCACCAGCCCGTCGACCTGGCCGGCGAAACCGTAGAGGATGCCGGATTGCAGGCATTCCACGGTGTTCTTCCCGATCACCGACCGCGGCGGCACCAGTTCGACCTTGCGCAGCGCCGCGGCCCGCGCGGCCAGCGCGTCGACCGAGATCTCGATGCCGGGCGCGAAGGCGCCGCCGAGGAACTCGCCCTTGGCGGAGATGGCGTCCACATTGGTCGAAGTCCCGAAATCCACCACCACACAAGCGGTGTCCGGATGCAGATGGTGCGCGGCGAGGGTGTTCACCAGCCTGTCCGCGCCCACCTCCTTGGGGTTGTCGACCAGGAGCGGCACACCGGTGCGCACCCCCGGCTCGACGACGATCTTCGGCACTTTGGCGTAGTACCGCGAAAGCATGACGCGCAGCTCCCGCAGCACCGCGGGAACCGTGGACAGCGCGCTGATCCCGGTGATCGCGTCCGCGTGTGAGCCGAGCAGGCCGCGCATGGTCAACGCGAGTTCGTCGGCGGTCATGCGCGCGTCGGTGCGCATGCGCCAGTCACCGATCAGGTCCTGCCCGGCGTACAGGCCGAGCACGATGTTGGTGTTGCCGACGTCGACCGTGAGCAGCAAGGGCTCAGCTCTCGGCGTGCAGCAGCGCGTCGAGACGGCGGGCGTCGGCGGTTTCGGCGACCGGGAAGGTCATCGTGTCGTCGTCCGCCAGCGTCACGGTGCCGCTCAACAGACCGGAACCCTCCGGCGCGTGCCCGGGGTTGGCGCCCTTCTCGACGATCCGGTTGTCCGCGTCGACGAAGACGACCCGCGGCCGGAACGCGGCCGCCTCGGCGTTCTCCATCTGCGCGTACGAAATCAGGATCACCAGATCGCCGGGGTGCACCAGATGCGCCGCGGCACCGTTGATGCCGAGCACCCCGCTGCCGCGTTCGCCCGCGATCACGTACGTTTCGAGCCGCGCGCCGTTCGTGACGTCCACAATGGACACCTGTTCGCCCGGCAGCAGATCCGCCGCGTCCATCAGGTCCTCGTCGACGGTCACCGAGCCGACGTAGTGGAGGTCGGCCTGGGTGACCGTCGCCCGGTGGATCTTCGATTTCAGCATCGTGCGGTACATCGTGGACTCTCCCTATTCCCCTGCGTCCAGCGCGTGTTCCGGATGGTCCGCGGCGGCGCCGAGCACCACCGGGACGTTGTCGATCAGCCGGGTACTCCCCACCCTGGCCGCGATCAGCAACCGCGCCTCACCGTCCACGGGCGCGGGCCCGAGGTCGGTTCCCCTCAATTCCAGATAATCGACCTCGACCGCGGGACGCGCGGCGAGGGTCTGCCTGGCGGTCGCCAGCACGGCTTCCGCGCCGTCGCGTCCGACGAAGGCACCCGCGGTGAGTGCCGCCGACAACACGATCGCGTCCTCGCGCTGTTCCGGAGTCAGGTAGACGTTGCGCGAGGACAACGCCAGCCCGTCGCGTTCCCGTACCGTCGGCACCCCGATGACGCGGGTGTCGAAGTTCAGGTCACGCACCATCTTCTTGATCAACACCAGCTGCTGGTAGTCCTTCTCCCCGAAGAAGGCGTAGTCCGGCCGCACGATGTTGAACAGTTTCGCCACCACGGTCAGCACGCCGGCGAAATGCCCCGGCCGCACCGCGCCTTCCAGCTCGTCGCCGAGCGCGCCGGGGTGCACCGTGATGGTGGCCCCGTCGGGATACAGATCCGACGCCTTGGGCAGGAAGCCCAGCTCGACGCCGTCCTCCTTCAGCACCTCGAGGTCCTTGTCCAGCGGACGCGGGTACGCCTCGAAGTCCTCGCCCTCCCCGAACTGCAGGGGGTTCACGAAGATCGACGTCGCGACGACCGTGTTCGGCAGCCGCTTCGCGCGGCGGATCAGCTCACGGTGCCCCGCGTGCAGTGCGCCCATCGTGGGCACGAGCGCGACCTTGCGGCCGACGCCGTGCAGGGCACGCGTCACCTGGCTGACCTGCTCGGGCGGCTGGAAGGTGTGCAGCGTGCCTCGGGCGAATTTCGGTGTGGTCACTGGTTTTGCTGCCCTTCGGCGGGATCTGCGGGATCACTGAGGATTTCGGTGAGCTCGGCGGCGGCCGAAGCGTCCAGGAGCCCGGCGGCGTCGCCGCGCGCCAGCGTGCGCTTGGCCAGCGCGCGGTAGCTCGGGGCGATGTCGGGGCCACGTTCGGCCAGCACCGCGAGATGCTTACGCACGGTGCCGAGATCACCACGGGCCACCGGCCCGGTCAGCGCCCGGTCCCCGTGTCGCAGAACATTATCCAACGCCGCCGACAACAACGGAGCCACCAGGCGTTCGGGCTGGGCGATTCCCGCCTCCCGCAACAGTTCCGCGCAGTCGGCGACCAGTGTCATCAGGTGGTTCGCGCCGTGCGCCAACGCCGCGTGATAGAGCGCTCGCGCCTCGTCAGGGACCCGGACGGGCTCCGCGCCCATCTCCACGGTCAGCGCTTCGCCGACGTTCCACGCCGCTTCGTCACCCTCCGTCGCGGTGACACCGACGCTGCAGGTGGCCAGCCTGTCGAGGTCTTCGGCGCGGCCGGTGAAGGTCATCACGGGGTGCAGGGCCAGCGGCAGCGCCCCGGCCTCGGCGGCGGGCGCGAGGACGTCGATTCCGTGCGCGCCGGAGGTGTGCACGACGATCTGCCCCGGCCGGAGGGATCCGGTGGCGACGAAACCGCGCACCATCCCGGCGAGCGCGTCGTCCGGAAGGGCCAGCAGGACCAGGTCGGCACGGCGGGCGACCTCGTCGGGCGGCAGGAGGGGCACGTCGGGGAGCAGTTGCTCCGCCCGGCGCACGGAGGCGTTGGAAAGGCCCGAAGCGGCGACGACCGTGTGCCCGGCCCTGGTGAGCGCGGCGCCGACGACACTGCCGACGCGCCCCGCGGAAACGACGCCGACGGCCAGGCGAGCGGGCCTCATCATGGCGTGCGCCAGTGGACGCTCATGGTCGAAAACTCCTCAACTCGTTCCAGTCCCGCTCTGCGGTCGCGGGTACCAGACGACGGCGCGAGGGTAACCCTCGGGCACGGGTCTGAACCGGCCCCCGTGACCAGCTTCACCTGACAGTGGTCATCCGCGCGGCGCGCCGTCGGCCAGCCGCACGGCCTCGGCCCGCGACGTCTTGAGCACCTGGAGCAGCTCACGTTGCCGCTGTTTCGCGTCGTCGGTGAGCTTCCGTCCGCGCCTCAGGAACGCGAGCTCGGTCACGCTGGCCTGGTACCGGCCGACGGCCTTCGCCGCCTCCCGCCCCGACTGCTTCCGCGCCTGTTTCCGCCACGACCGCCGTCCGGAGAGGCTGGCCAGCAGCGCGACCTCGGTCGGGGCGATCCAGCGCGCGTCGACCATCATGGGCAGCGCCGCCGCGACGATCCGCTGCTCACGGCGTCGCTGCATCACCACCACCGAGAAGACCCCGATGAACAACGGCACCATGATCAGGAAGTAGACGTTCAGGAAGGTCTTCGCGCCGCCGAGCAACGCGGCACCGTTCCACAGCGCGTGCAGCAGCACCGCGACCACGTAGCCGCCGATCGGCGCCAGGACCCGCAGCGAGCGCACCTTGCTGCTCGCGGCGATGCCGAGCCCGATCCCGGTCATGACGGCGAACAGCGGATGGGTGAACGGCGAGAGCACGCCGCGGAGGAAGAACGCCGCGAGCACACCGGCGCTCGTGCCGTCGCCGAAACCGTGCTCGGCGAAGGCACGGCCGAAGTAATAGATGTTCTCGGTGAAGGCGAAACCCGCCGCGGTGAACCCGGCGTAGACGATGCCGTCCACGACGCCGTCGAACTCGATCGGGCGGCGCCACCACAGCAGCAGGATGAAAGCGGCCTTCGCGGCCTCCTCGACCAGCGGCGCGGAGACCAGGCCGCTGATCTTGCTGCCGGCGCCCGTGCCGAGCAGCAGTTCACCGACGGCCTCGGCACCACTGTTGAGCAGCAGCGCGATGATCGTCGCGACACACGCGCCCCAGACGAAGGCCAGCAGCAGGAGCTTCGGCGGTTCCGGTTCCCAGCGGTCGACCCACAGGAACGCGGTGACCACCACGGCGACCGGCACCAGCGCCGCGAGCACGCCGATCCCCACCGCGAGCGGGCCGACCTTTTCGGTCACCGTGCCGAAGACGAACAGTCCGCACAGCGCGACGGCGATCAGCCCGAGCACCGGCAGCAGCACGGTGATCGACCGAGACCGGCGGATCCGGTCGGGGCCGGGCGCCGGGGAGGAAGGCTCGCTCACAGCGGGTCACCCTACCGTCGGTACGCGATCAGTCTTCGGCGCGCCGCCTGCGCCGCGGAGTGGATTCGTTCGCGCCGTTGGCGGCGAGCAGATCCATCACCGACCGGCCGGACGCGTGGGAACCCGCGGCGGAGTCCTCCGGACGGCTGTGCGAAGACCCGTTGCGGGACGGCTCCTCGTCGTCCGGCTTCGCCCGCCTGCCGCCGTGACGGCCGCCGGTGGACTCGGTGCTCTGCCAGGCCGGGGGCTCCCCGTCCGGACGGCGGCGACGGCCGCCGCCGGTGGGCTCGGGAACGTTCGGGGCCGGGGTGAGCGAAACCGAGGAGTCTTCCGCCGCGCGACGACGGCGTCCACCGCCGCCGTTCTGCGCCAGGCGGATCTCTTCGGGCAGCGTCGGGTTGACCGCGGGCGGCTCCTCGGCGGGCGGCGAACCGTGCCGCGACGGCGCCTCGGCCGCCGGACGACGCACCGGTTCCGGCTCCGGCTTCCGCACGGGCTCGGCCCGGCGAGGCGGTTCGGACACGGCCGGGATCGACGGCGGGGTCGGCGGCTCCGGCTCACGGCGCGGCTCCGGCCTCGGCTCGGGACGCGGTTCCGGCCGGGGCAGGGACGTCGAGGGCTGCGGCTGCTGGGGCTTGGGACGCAGCCGGTCCTGGAAGTCGTCCTTCCTGGGGAACGCGGCGCTCAGGTCGGAGACCGGGCGCTCCTGCGTCCACGACGGCTTCCACTCGCCGGTGGCCTCCATCGGCTCCGGCGCGGCGGGCTTGTTCGCGGGCGGCGGCGTGCCTCCGGCCGGACGGGACCGCTCGACCGGCTTCATACCGGGGCGGGTCAGGCCGAGCTCGCGGTTCGGGCGGGGACGGTCCGGCTCGACCTTCTTCACCGGCTTCGCCTGCACGGGGGGCTTCACCGGCGGCGTCTGCTTCCGGGTCTGCTCGTCGGGCCGCGTCGCGGGAGGACGCTGCACGGTGCCGGCGTCGAGCCGCTGCTGCAGCGAAGTCTGCTGCGGGCGGCGGGGCGGTTCGTTGCGCTGGGGCTGCCGGGCGACGGTGGGCATCGACGGCTGCGAGACCTCGGAGCGCGACACCCCCGGCATGGACGGGCGGGACACCTCGGCGGGGGTCACCGGCGGCGGGGTCTTGCGCTGGGCGTCGACCCTCGGCATCGGCCGGGAGACCTCGGCGGGCGACATCCCGGGGTTCGACAGCTCCATCCGCTCACGACGGGCGGCTTCGGCGGCGAGCGCTTCGGCCGCCTTCGAGGCGCGGGCGTCCGCCTTGCGCATACTGCGGCGAGTCGACTCGTCGACCGGCTTCGGCCGCTGGACCTGATTGTTCTGGCCGTAGCCGTTGGTGCCGTTGACCTGGCCGTTCGACGGTTTACGGCGAGCGGCGGGCGGCGTCCCGGCCCGCGCGGAAGCGGGTTCGAGGACGCGGTCGATCATCTCGGTCGGGCGGTCGCGGTCACGCTCGTCGACGTCGATCGTGGTGCTCTTGGCCGCCATGAGCTGGGGTTTTCCGTTGCCGTTCTCGGACCCCGCGCTCATCAGCTGCTTGTTGTCGAGGGACCGCATCCGGGTGGCCTGCGCGGTGAGCGCGACGCGTTCGAGGAGAACCTCGCCGCCGAAGAGCGACTGGAGGCTTTCACGCAGAGCGCTCACCTCGGCTCTGAGCGCTTCGAGCTCCTCCTGGGAGCGGCTCTCGGCGGCCTGCCGGGTCTCCGCCTCGATTTCGAGCTCGAACTCGCGGCGGGCGGCGATCTCGCGTTCCAGTTCCAGCTCGTAGACGGCCTGCGCCTCGGCGACGGCGTCCTCGCTCTGTGACACGTGCTTGCGGTAGCGGACCGCCAGGAACGCGCCGATCAAGGCGGCCCACAGCGCCGCGACGATCCCCAGACGCAAGTAGCGGAGGTCGTCGGAAAGCACCAATGCGAGAGTCGCGCCGACGGCGAGAACCAAGCCGACGACAAGCCACGGCCTACCCGCAAGGCGGCCGCGCGAGTCGTCACCCACCCCGGTCATGCCCAACACCGTACCTTCTAGTAATCCGAACGAGACCTAGTCGGTACTTCGAGCGGTGGCTCCCGAGCGTTAACCGGTCGGCTCGGGATCGCTGTCCCGATCACCGCCCTCGGGGGTCCGGCAGCAGTGTTCGAGCCATAAAGCCGCAGCTACCAGCGCCGCCGAGCTGACGATCCCGACCGTCGCCGAGCGGAGATCGCCGCTCGCCGCGAGGAGTTCGTCACGTCGCGGAAAAAGATACGCGAAAGCCGCGAGCCAGGCGCCCGTCATGGCGGATCCGGCGAGCGAAGAGGCCTTGGCGAGGGCCACCGATCGGGCGACGGAGATCGCGGCGAGCACACGGCCCTCCTTGATCCGCGACCGGATGATGAAGGCGAGCACGAACTCGCAGAGCGCGAGGACGAGCAGCGTGATTCCGGCGAAGAGCGGGAGCGCGGGGATGGATCCGTAGGCGACCTGGAAGACCAGATAAGCCAGGACCAGACCCAGGAGGCCGGCCACCGCCAGCTCACGTGGCCGGGTGAAGTGCATGGTCCAACGCTACCTGGCAGGCTTGACTCTCCACCAACTGGAGAGTCGACGATGAAGCATATGGGCACCGCAGCGGTTTTCACCATCGGGGAGCTGGCCAAACGGACCGGCCTGCCGGTGAAGACCATCCGCTTCTACTCCGACGAGGGGCTCCTGCCGCCGACCGACCGCACCGGCTCCGGCTACCGGCTCTACGACGCCACCGCGATGGCGCGCCTTGAGCTGGTCCGGACGCTGCGGGAGCTCGGGCTCGGCCTCGCCGACGTGGAGCGGGCGCTGACCAGGGAAGCGACCATCGGGGACCTCGCGGTCCAGCACGTCGCCGCCCTGGACGAGCAGATCCGGCGGCTGGAACTGCGCCGCGCGGTCCTGCGAGCGGTGGCCAAACGGGACTCACCACTGGAGGAGGTCGAACTGATGAACAAACTCGCGTCGATGTCGGACGAAGACCGCAAACGTTTGCTCGACGAGTTCTGGGCGGAAATGGTCGAGGGGCTCGAACTGGACCCGGAGTTCTACGAGCGGATGCGCTCGGCGAAACCGGAACTCCCCGACGACCCGACGCCCGAGCAGCTGGAGGCCTGGATCGAGTTCGCCGAACTCGTGCAGGACGAGGAGTTCCGCGCGTCCATCCGCCGGATGAGCGAGTGGCACTCGCAGCTCCGGAAGCAGGACGGAGCGGACTTCGGCGCGAAGCAGCAGGAGCTGTGGATGGCGTGGAGCGCGAAGGCGACCGAAGCGCTCGAAGCCGGCCTCGCGCCGGACTCGGCCGAGGGGCGCGAGCTGGCGGAGACGATCTTCACGCAGTCTTCGCGGAACGGCCGGGACCCGGCCGATCCCGCCTGGCGGAAGCGGCTGACCGACGGGATGGCGATCAGCTCCGACCCGCGCGCCGAGCGGTACTGGCTGCTGCTGGGGAAGATCAACGGCTGGCCGCCGTTCCCCTCACAGATGGCGCAGGCCGAGTGGATCATCGCCGCCCTGCGCTCGGCGCTGAAGTAGCAAGGGACCTTTGCTACCACTCCCGCATTTAGTCGACCAATTGCCTGGCCGACGGGCGCCGGGTGGGCGTTGCGAAAACCACTTTCGCAACGTTGAAGGTTGCGAAAGTGGCTTTCGCAACCTCTCCGGGGTCGCCGCCCCTCGCAATCAGGCGACTAAACGCGGTGGTTCGCATCACGAACCACTGGGGGCTTGGCCGTGACCGTGTGGGTTTTGGGGCGTCAGGTGACCAGAAATCCACACAGTCCCCCCACTTCCGGGGCCGGGACCGAACGCGAGGGCGCGTTTCGTCCTCTGGATGCGGTGGTTCGTATCGCGAACTACCGCATTCAGAGGACGAAACGCGTCAGCCGGACGGAGTCACGGTCCGAAGCGGGACGGGCGGCGAGGAGGTCGGCGACGGGACCGTAGCCGGGAAGTACCGCGTCGGGCTCGATCTCCAGCCAGGGGATCAGCACGCTCGCGCGCTCCGGCGTGCCGGGATGCGGAAGCAGCAACTGGGGGTCGTCGGAGCGAACCCCGTCCACGGTCACTATGTCGACATCCAGCGTGCGCGGACCCCACCGGAGTTCGCGCACGCGCTCCGCCGCCTGCTCGGCGGCCTGCCCGGTGCGCAGCCAGTCCCAGTGATCACGCGCCGGGTCGTCGACCAGGACGACGGCGTTGAGGAAATCCGGCTGGTCCTCGACACCCCACGCCTTGGTCTCGTAGACCGACGACACCGCGACGACCGCGGGCCGGACCGCGTCGACGGCGGACTGAAGGAACGCGAGCCGGTCCCCCAGGTTGGAACCGAGCGAGAGCAGCGCGCGGCTCATCGCTCCCGCCGCACCGTGACCGCGACGTCGTCGAAGTTCAGCGGGATGGGCGCGGACGGCTTGTGCACCGTCACCTCGACGGCGGTCAGCCGCTCGTCGCGCAGCACCTCGTCGGCGATCTTCCCGGCGACACTCTCGATGAGGTCGTACGGCTCGCCCGCCACGATCCCGGCGGCGAGTTCCGCCAGTTCGCCGTAGTGCAGCGTCTTGGTCAGATCGTCGGACGCGGCGGCCGGGCCGAGGTCCAGCCACACCACGATGTCGACGACGAACTCCTGCCCGTCCCGCTTCTCGTGGTCGAAGACCCCGTGCCTGCCGAAGACCCTCAATCCGGTCAACGTGATCCGGTCAGACAACGGGACTCCCCTTCCGCCAAGCCGCCGCGACGGTCACGGCGTCGATGCTCGCGCCGACCTCGTGCACCCGCACTCCCCAGGCGCCGGCCGCCGCGGCGAGCGCGGACACGGCCGCGGTCGCGTTCTCACGACCGTCCGGCGGAGCGGGCTTTCCGTCCTTTCCGGACAAAAGTCGCCCCAGGAACCGCTTGCGCGATGCGCCGACGAGAACCGGGAAACCCAGTGACAGAACGGAATCCAGGCCGTTCAGCAACGCCCAGTCGTGCTCGGCGTTCTTCGCGAACCCGAGCCCGGGGTCGAGCACGATCGCACCGCCGTCGACACCGGCGGCGAGCGCTTCGTCCACTCGGGACACCAGTTCGGCGCGCACGTCCACGACGACGTCCTCATAGGACGCCAGCGCGTTCATGTCCTTGCTGTGCCCGCGCCAGTGCATCAGGACATACGGGACACCGGTCTCGGCGGCGACCTTCGCCATGTTCGGATCGGCCAGCCCACCGGAGACGTCGTTGATGACGGACGCGCCGGCCTCGACCGCGGCGAGGGCGACCTCGGCCCGCGTGGTGTCCACGGACATCGCGACACCGTCGGCGGCGAGCGCGCGGATCACCGGCATGATCCGGGAAATCTCGGTTTCGGCGTCCACCCGGGACGCTCCCGGCCGCGTCGACTCCCCGCCGACGTCGATCAGATCCGCGCCGCGCGCCCACATCTCGTGCGCGTGCTCCAGCGCCTGCTCGACACCGAGGTAGCGGCCACCGTCCGAAAAGGAATCCGGGGTGACGTTCAGAATGCCCATCACCGCGCACCGGCCGGGCCGGGGCAGGGCGGTCATCGACGGCCCTTGATCAGATCCAGCGCCTCCGCCCGCGAGGACGCCGAAGTCTGCAGCAGCCCGCGCACGGCGGACGTCGTCGTCCTCGCGCCGGGCTTGCGGATGCCGCGCATGGCCATGCAGAGATGCTCGGCCTCGACCACGACGATCGCGCCGCGGGGCTCGAGTTTGCGCATGAGCGCGTCGGCGACCTGGGAGGTGAGGCGTTCCTGGACCTGCGGGCGCTTGGCGTAGAGATCGACGAGGCGGGCCAGTTTGGACAGGCCGGTGACCTTGCCATGGCTGTTCGGGATGTAACCGACGTGGGCGACACCGTGGAAGGGCACCAAATGGTGTTCACATACCGAAAACAGCGGAATGTCCGTCACCAGCACGAGTTCTTCGTGTGCCTCGTCGAACGTGCGGTCCAGGACGTGGTCCGGTTCGGTGTAGAGCCCGGCGAACATTTCCCGGTAAGCGCGAGCGACCCGGGCCGGGGTCTCCAAGAGACCGTCCCGGTCCGGGTCCTCACCACAGGCGAGCAGGAGTTCGCGTACGGCCTTCTCGGCCCGGTCCTGGTCGAAGACCGGGCTTGCGCCGTTACCGCTTGGTGTCGTCCTGTCCGTCGTCACGCCGTTGCTGTCCTTCGTCCTGCTGACCGCCGGGCTGGTCAGCGAACCAGCCGTCACGCGGGCGGTCTTCGGCGGGACGCCAGGGCTGGTTCGGCTGGCCGCCCGGCTGCGTGGCCGGGGTCCATCCGGGAGGAGCCCCGTAGTTCGGCGGGCCGCCAACGGGCCCACCCTGGTAACCGCCTGCCGGACCGCCCGGCTGCTGACCACCATATGCCTGGGGCCAGTGAGCGGTGCCGTTCGGCCCACCGTTGGGGCGACCACCGTTGGGGTAGGCGCCCGGCGGCGGCGGAGCGTACGGGTTCGCGTTCGGGTCCGGCGGCGGAGCGGGCTGCGCGTACGGCGGGCCACCGGGAAGGTCGCCGCCGCCCTGCGCGGTGCCGACCGGGGTCGGCGCCGGCTGCAGCACCGGCTGTTCCTTCTTCTCCTCCGGCGGAGGCCACGGCTCGCCGCGCTCCATGGCCAGCTCGCCGGGGGTCTTGATCGGCGGCTTGTCGGACGGCTTGCGGTCGCCGAACTCGTTGAAGATGGTGATGTGCGGGCGCTTCTCGACGGTCGCGAAGATCCGCTCGAGGTCCTTGCGGGTCAGCGTCTCCTTTTCGAGGAGCTCGATGACCAGCTCGTCCAGCACGTCGCGGTAGGTGCTCAGCACGTGCCACGCCTCGGTGTGCGCGGTCTCGATGAGCTTGCGCACCTCCTCGTCGATCTCGTGCGCGACCTCGAGCGAGTAGTCCGCCTGGCGGCCCGCCGAGCGGCCGAGGAACGGGTCGCCCTGCTCCTGGCCGTACTTGACCGCGCCGAGCCGTGCGCTCATACCGTACTCGGTGACCATCGCGCGGGCGATCTTCGTCGCCTGCTCGATGTCGGAGGAGGCACCGGTGGTGGGCTCGTGGAAGACGAGCTCCTCCGCCGTCCGGCCGCCCATCGCGAAGACCAGGCGCCCGATCATCTCCGAGCGGGTCATCAACTCCTTGTCGTCCTCCGGGACGAGCAGGGCGTGACCGCCGGTGCGCCCGCGCGGCAGGATCGTCAGCTTGTAGACCGGCTCGATATCCGGCATCGCCCACGCGGCGAGCGCGTGCCCGCCCTCGTGGTAGGCCGTGATCTTCTTCTCCTTCTCGGAGATGATCCGGCTCTTGCGGGCGGGGCCGCCGACGACACGGTCGACGGACTCCTCCAGCGCGGCGTCGGTGATCACGTGCCCGTTCTGACGGGCGGTGAGGAGCGCGGCCTCGTTGAGCACGTTCGCCAGGTCCGCGCCGGACATGCCGACGGTTCGCTTGGCGAGGCTGCTCAGGTCGGTGCCCTGCGCGATCGGCTTGCCCTTGGCGTGCACCTCGAGGATCGCCTTGCGGCCGCGCATGTCCGGCGCGGACACCGGGATCTGGCGGTCGAAGCGGCCGGGGCGCAGGAGCGCCGGGTCGAGGATGTCGGGGCGGTTGGTCGCGGCGATCAGGATGATGCCGCCGCGCGCGTCGAAGCCGTCCATCTCGACGAGCAGCTGGTTCAGCGTCTGCTCGCGTTCGTCATGGCCGCCGCCGAGGCCGGCGCCGCGCTGGCGGCCGACCGCGTCGATCTCGTCGACGAAGATGATGCAGGGCGCGTTCTGCTTGGCCTGCTCGAACAGATCGCGGACTCGCGAGGCGCCGACACCGACGAACATCTCGACGAAGTCGGAACCGGAGATCGTGTAGAACGGCACGCCCGCCTCGCCGGCGACGGCTCGCGCGAGCAGCGTCTTACCGGTACCGGGCGGCCCGTAGAGCAGGACGCCCTTGGGGATCTTCGCGCCGAGCGCCTGGTAGCGCGCCGGGTTCTGCAGGAAGTCCTTGATCTCGTACAGCTCTTCGACGGCCTCGTCGGCGCCCGCGACGTCGCCGAAGGTCGTCTTGGGCATGTCCTTGTTGAGCTGCTTGGCCTTCGACTTGCCGAAGTTGAGGACGCGGTTCCCGCCGCCCTGCGCGTTGTTCATCATCCACATCAGCAGGCCGAGCACGAGCGCCAGCGGGATCGCGAAGATCAGGATCTGGGTGAGGACGTTCTGCTGGGTGACCTTGGTGGTGAACTTGACCGGGTTGTCACCGCTCTTCAGGCCGATGAGCTGGCCGTAGATGGTGCCCGCGACGTTCGCCGGGTACTGCGCGATGATCTGGTCGACCTGCTGGCCGTCGACCTCGATCTTCTTGTTCAGCAGCAGCTTGATCTGCTGCTCCTTGTCCTCTTGCGAGGCTTCCTTGACGTTGTTCGCGGTGATCTGCTGGTTCGCGATCGAGATCGGCACCTGGGTGTAGCCACGATCACTGTCGAAGATCGTGTTGTATGCGAGAAACGCCAGTACCGCCGCGAGAATCCAGAGCACTGGGTTCTTGAGCACGCTCTTCCGGTTCATACGACTCGGCCCTGGTGGCCTCGACCCTTCCTGGTTGGGCGGCTCCTGTGATACCCGCCATCACGATCTTGACGACCCATGGTGCTCCGACACCCGCCCCTCAGGATACCGCCCGCCTGGACGGATGAGGGTGGTGAGCCTCTCGGACGTAAACGGCGGACGTCGCGCGAGGGTTCCCGGAGCGGAGCCCTAGCGTGTGTCCACCGCCACACCGGCGGCCATTTCACCCAGCCGCATCCGGAGTGTCTTGACGTCGGCGGGCGAGACGGTGACCCACTCGCGTCCGTCCGGACCGGCCTGTGACGTGCTGAGATAGCGTCCGCTGGCGGTGTCGAACCAGCCGAGGACCCGTGACCGCTGCTTGGCGCCCACGTGGGACCGGCTGTTCGCTGCGAGCTGACCGCCGCGCAGCCTCGGCTGGCCGGTGAGCTTGCCGAACGCCTCGCGCGGGTCCGCGGTGATGCGTTCACTGAGCGAGACGCGCGCCTTGTCCTTGCGTCGGGGCTTCGCCGCTTCGGGCTCCTCGGCCTGCTTCGTCGGGTTGATGGCGGCGCGGATCGGCTCGGTGCGGCGGGCGTCGTCGATCGGCAGCGTGACGGACGCCTCCGAACCGCGCTGTCCGGGGGGCAGCAGGTCGACGACCGCTGTCGGGAGCCCGTCGGCGGGTGCCTCACGCAGCCAGATCCCGGACTGGTCCTGGATCGCGATCACCGCGTCGCGGCCGTCGGTGGCGCCGAGCACAGCGACGGTCGGGGCCTGGAATTCGGGGATGTGCAGCGCGTCGATGGTCAGCGAACCGCGGGCGAGGAGGTACAGCCAGTCCTCGATCCGCCGCTCCAGCCTTCCCCTGCCGTCGCGGATGCCGCGGGCCTGGAGTTCGTTGTCGACGCGCTGGCGCAGCGCCCGGCGTTCGAGCTCGGTCGCTCCGTGCGACCGGACGCGCAAGGGGTATGGCAGGTCGCCGAGCTCGGCGGACTCCCAGAGGAAGTCGAACGCCATCGGCGTGAAGTGTTCCTGGTGCATGTGCTCCGTGCCCTCCCGGCACCTCGGCTTCATGGGCCTCGGGACGCCCAGAGGTTCACGATAGCGAAGGGGTACGACGGTCGGCGGCCGGATGCGGGAAACGTCCGCGGCCTGGCGCCGGGAGATGCAATGAAAGGCTCTTTACTTGCAAATTTTGCAAGTAAAGAGCCTTTCATTGCACGCGAAGGGACCTGAAACTCAGTGCGCGGGCGAGGCTTCGGAAGCGATCTTCCCCAGCAGCTCCGTGAGCCGCTGCCGCAGCGTCGCCGGGTCCGCGGGGGCGACGGTGATCCAGTCCCGCCCGTCGGAACCGCGGGTGGCCTGGGTGAAATACCGGCCGGACTGCGTGTCGAACCAGCTCAGCACCGAAGACCGGCTCCGCGTGCCGTGTTTGCTGCGCGCGTTGGCACCGAACTGGCCACCGCGAAGCCGCGGCTGCGCCTGGAGCCTCGACAGGGCCTTGCGGTCCTCGTCGGACGTCGCCGAGCCGTCGATCTGCGGCTGACGACGCTGGAGGAAGTCCGCCCCCGAAGCGCCGACGAGCCCGTCCAGCGGGAGGGTGATCGACTTCTCCGTACCGCGCGTCCCCGGCGGCAGGAGGGAGACGATCGCGCTCGCGAGGCCGTCCGGGGCGATGGGGTGGAAGTGGAAACCGCGCGGGTCCTGCACCGTCAGCAGGCCCTGGCCGCCGAGTAGCGACGCGACCGCGAGCAGCGGTTCGGTGTTGGGATTGTTGAGCTGGACGCAGTCCAGGCTCAGGTCCGGCCTCGCGAGGACACCGAAGTAGTCCTCGATATGCGGCTCGGGACGTCCGCGCTCGTCGGCGAGGCGGCGCTGGTTCAGCGACTGGAGCGTCTGCGTCCGCAGGGCGGCACGCTCGTCCATGGTCGCCCCGTGCGAGCGGAGCCGCAGCGGGTACGGCAGCTCTCCGGCGTTCGCGCCCTCCCACAGGAAGTCCAGCTCGACCGGGGTGAGCAGGTCACCGTTCGCCATCTTCCGCCCCCAAACAAGTC
>NZ_JBHVKW010000054.1:0-55039 GCF_042797905.1 Amycolatopsis sp. NPDC057786 | reverse complement strand
GCCCCCTTCCTTGCGCCAGGCGCAAGGAAGGGGGCCTTCATGTACTTGGCGAGGGATGACCTTCAGGGCTGGACGCGGACGTCACTACCCGCCGCGACCGTGACAAGGGGCCGCCACGCCACATTTGACTTACCACTCACGAGAACGGTCAGAGGCGCCGCCGCTCCAGCATCGTCAAGTCGGCATCGAAGTCCGGGAACCCGGCGGGCACCGAACGCGTGCTGACGCCGGGCGAGACCGGAGGCAGACCGGCCCACCGCCGCACGGTGTTCGTCGCTTCGGCGGCCTGCGCCGCGGGAAGCTGCGAGATCCGCGCGCCGTGGTTCCCGCCCGGCACCGTGTAGCTGTACGAATCCTTCGTGCCGAAGCCGAGCTTGAACGGCTCCGCACTCCACGGGTCGTTCTCGCCATTGACGAACATCAGCCGCTTCCCCTGGGACTTCACCCAGAAATCGATGTCCGGCATCGCCAGATGGTCGAACCGCGGGATGTCGACCGAATCCGGCACGAACGTCCGCGACACGTTGGAGCCCGGGTAGCGCAGCAGATCCCGCAGATAGCCTTCGTAGGACTCGGGGGCGCCGAGCTGGTAGGCCGCCTGGAAGTAGTACGGGACGTAGACCTCGAGGTTCTGGTCGGAGTAGGTGTTCAGGCTCTCGACGCGTTCGAACCAGGCGTAGACCTCCGCCGCCGGGGCACCCGCCTTCGGGATCGTCGCGCAGTCCGACTGCCTCTGGTACTGCCAGAAGGCGAAGTACGAGTCGATGACGGAGATCTCCAGCGACACGTCCGCGGAGCCGACGGTCTTGAACGTGTAGCCGTTCTTGGCCGCGTCGGCGGCGGCGAGCGCCGCGAACTCGGAACGCCGGGTCAGCACGTCACGCTGGATCGCCTTCAGCGCCGACCGGCAGGCCGGGGCGTCGCCGACGTTCGCCAGGAACCGGTTGTAGCGGTCGTGCGCGTTGATGACGTCGTTGGGCGCGACGTACGGGATCGTCGCGTCGACGTCGTCCGGGAAAAACCTACGGAAGTAGGTCGCCGTCATGCCGCCCTTGCTGCCGCCGGTCGCGAGCCACTTGCCAGGATAGATCCGCTTGAACGCCTCGACGGCGCGGTGCTGATCGGCGGCGGCCTGCCAGATCGTCAGCTGCTTGCCCCAGTCCGGATTGTCCGGCCGGGAGGGGGTGAAGAACCGGTACTCCATGGACAGCTGGTTGCCGTCGACGATCTGGGTCGGCTCCGAGCGGTTGGGCGCTTGCGAGACGTTGTACCCGCTCGTGTACACCACGGTCGGCGACCGGAATTCCTTGTGCAGCAAGGTGAATCGCTGCTGGAAGGTGCCGCGGTCCGGCCTGCGGTGGTCGACCGGCTGGGTGTAGGTGAGTTTGAAGAACCGGTACCCGGTCGGCGCCGGATTCTCCGAGACGACGGTCAGCCCGGGGATCCGCGCGAGCGCGTCCTCGATGTCGCCGGGTGCCGCCTGCGCGGCCGGGGTCAGCCCGGCCAGTGCGAGAACGATTGTCGCCAGAACCGACCACGCGGCCGTAAGCTTCCGCATCCATGCCCTCCCCATCGGGACCTGTTGAGCGGTCGGATACTCACAGAGACCCCGCCGGTGGGCAATCGCCTATCCGGTCGAGCCGCGCAGCACCCGGTCGACGTAGGCCTTGATGGCCGCGAGGGCTTCGGGAGAGCTCCACAGTTCGAGGACGTGGGCGTCGTCGCCGGTGCGGTGTTCGGCGATGCGCTCGTGGAACGGCCGGTGCAGCTGCGCCTTCGTGTGCGCGTACGCGGCCGCCGGGATCTCGGCGAGCTTCCCGGCCACCTCCACCGCCCGCTCGACGACGTTCCCGGGCGCGGTCACCTCGTTCACCAGGCCGAGCCGGAGCGCGTCCGCCGGCAGGTGGGTCTCGCCGAGGAACGCGAGTTCGGCGAGGACGTCGGCGCCGAACCCGGACCGCAGGATCTCCAGCGCCGCCAACGGGAACGGCACGCCGACGAGCAGCTCGGTGATCCCGATCCGGCCGGGGCCGTCGGCGAGGACGCGGCGGTCGCAGGCGGCGGCGAGCACCGCCCCGCCGGCGATCGCGTGCCCGTTGACGGCCGCGACCACCGGGCCGGGGAAACCGAAGACCGAGAGGAACGCGTCCGACAGCGCGGGCAGGAAGTCCTCGAGATAGTCCGCGCCGCCGTCGTGCACCCGCCGCAGGTCGACACCCGCCGAGAAGATGCCGCCGGTCCCGGTCAGCACGACACCGCGATGGCCGGCGAGCTGGACGTCTTCGAGCCGGACGGTCAGTTCCCGGCAGAACTCGGTGTCGAGTGTGTTCGCCTTGCCGTGCTGCAGGGTGACGACGGCGATCCCGCCTTCGTCGTCCACGCGGATCGAGGAGGTGGCCATGGCCTCGACCGTACCCGAGCCCGCGAGGATCTACAGTGGACCGCTCAGTCCCTGAGCTTCACGGTGACCGTCGGGCTGAAGGACCGCTTGCGGTTCCAGCCGGTCTCGGCGCCGATACCGAGCTGGATGGCGCGGTCGGCGGGCGCCCAGTAGCCGGTGCGCACGAAGTAGGCGTCCATCGAACACAGCCTGGCACAGGACTTGCGGTTGCAGATCGTCTCCCAGCCCCACTGCCTGCCGCTCTCCTCGACGCCGTTGCGCCGGACGAAGAGATGCGGATTGCCGATTTCGCGGCAGTAGGCGCTGCCCTCGGAGATGTAGAGGACCCCGTCGATCTTGTAGAACCGATTGTTGTCGAGAAGTGTCACCTGGCCCGAGACGGCGAATCCGACCCGGCCGCCCTTGCCGGTGCTCATGGTCCAATCAAGAGAGAATTCCTGGACCGGTGTCTCGACTGACTGGGTCATGGTGACATCCCCGCTTTCCGCTCGCGTCGGCACCTTTCCACTGAAGATAAGGATTTTCCGGAGGTCCCCGAAGATGAATGCGGGGTTTTCACCCAATGAGTCGATGATCGGAAAATCGATGTTCTCATGCGCATGAAACACCGGTTACCCGCGCTAATGGGTGAAGGTCGCCACGGCCAGTGAAAACCGGGGCCCACCAGGGAAGAGGGTTTCGTCTTCCCGGTGGACCCCGGTGTTTTTCCGGTGCGGAAACGCTCTCAGCTGGTGATGTCCTTCGTCGCGAACCGGCGGCCGGCAAGAAGGAAGAACACCGTGCCGTACAACGCCGCGGACAGCATGCCGTTGGCCATGTTCGTCCAGTCGATGTCGGTCGAGATCAGATCCATCCACGAGAACGCGAAATGCGTCGGAAGGTAGTCGCGCAGCCCTTCGAGCGCGGTGATCTGGTCGAGGATCTGCGAGACGATCGCGACGATCACCGCTCCGCCGACGGCGCCCAGCGGGGCGTCGGTGGCGACCGAGAGCAGCATCGCCAGACCGGCCACCCACGCCAGCTGCAGGATGATGTAGACCGTCGCGAGCCCCATGGCGATGAGACTGTCGCCGAACGACACGGCGTCCCCGGTCGGGCTGATCGCGTCGCCCGCGCCGTACCAGATGACGCCGACCACCAGCGAAACCAGCGGCAACAGGATCAGCGCGACCGCGGACAGGATGCCGGAGACGATCGCCTTCTGCCGCAGTACCCGGTGCCGGGGGACCGGCATCGCGAGCAGGTACTTCAGGCTCGACCACGACGCCTCGCTCGCGATCGTGTCGCCGTAGAACAACGCCACGATCATCGGGAGCAGGAACGTCCCGGAGACGAACAGCGCGAGCACCACGAAGTTCGGCGCGCTCGCGGTGGCGAGGTCGACGAAGCCGCCGCTGCGGCGGTTCGGGTTGGCCTGCCCGATCTCGAACGCGATCACCAGGATGAACGGCAGCAGCGCGACGAACCCCAGCATCAGCTGGGTCCGGCGGCGTTTGAGCTGCCGTTTCAGTTCGACGCCGAGCCGCAGCGTCCGGTCGGCGCGGTAACCCGCCACCGCCCCGTCCGGGCCGACCTCGGTCGGTTCGTGCGACGCGACCTCGGTCAGCTCCAGCAGGGCCGCCGGATCGGTGTGCACGCCGTGATCCGCCCGGGTCGCCGGGCCGGAACCATTGGTCTTACTCACCCTTCGAGTCCTCTCCGACCAGCTGCAGGAACGCGTCTTCCAGACGGCGCCTCGGCCCGGCCTGCTCGACCGCGACCCCGGCCCGCACCAGGACGGCGACCGCCTCGGCACGCGCGAGACCGTCGAGATCCGCGTGGACCAGTTCACCGTCGACGTCGACGCCGGATACGCCGCCGACCTTCCGCAGCGCTTCGGCCGCTTCGGCGGGCTTGTCGACGCGGAACGTCGCCTCGCCGCTGGACGCGGCCAGTTCGCCGACCTCACCCGAGGCGACCAGCATGCCGCGGTGCATCACGACCACGTGCGTACAGGTCTGCTCGACCTCGGCCAGCAGGTGGCTCGAGACCACCACGGTGCGCCCGGTCGCCGCGTAGCGCTGGAGCACCTCACGCATCTGGTGGATCTGTGGCGGGTCGAGCCCGTTGGTCGGTTCGTCGAGCACCATGAGCTCCGGCAGGCCGAGCATCGCCTGCGCGATGGCGAGTCGTTGCCGCATGCCCTGGCTGTAGGTGCGGACCCGCCGGTTCACCGCGTCGCCGAGCCCGGCGATCTCCAGTGCCTCGGCGAAATGCGCCTTCTCCCTCGGGCGGCCGGTGCTCGCCCAGTACAGCTCCAGGTTCTCCTTGCCGGACAGATGCGGCAGGAAGCCCGAACCCTCCACAAAGGACCCGATCCGGGACAGCACCGGCGCACCGGGCGCGATCAGGTGGCCGAATACGCGGATGGTGCCCGCGGTCGGCGTGATGAGCCCCATCAGCATGCGCAGGGTCGTCGTCTTGCCCGCGCCGTTCGGCCCGAGCAGACCGAGCACCTGGCCGGGTTCGACGCGGAACGACAGATCCTTCACCGCGACGAACCCGCCCGCGTAGGCCTTGCGCAGACCTTCGATCACGAGCGGCGTCTTCGCCAGGCTCTCGTCGACGTCATGGGCACGGCGGCGGCGGAACGCCGCGATCACGGTAATCGCGATCCCCGCGAGCAGCGTTCCGGCGATCCCGAGCAACTGCGCGGTGGGCGCGCCCGCGCCGACCGAGTTGCCGGGGACGACCGGCACTCCGAGCCGTCCGCCGTCCGCCAGCCCGATGCGGAACACGGCGGGCTCGACCGGCGTCGCGAACGCCTGGTCCGTCGTGGCGACGACCAGCCGCAGCGTATGCCCGGCCTCCAACGGTCGCACGATGCCCGGCAGGGTCACCGTCACCTCGACCGGGCTGCCGTCGGCGGGCAGGCCCGAGACGCGGAAGGGGGCGACGGCGTTGGCCGGAAGCGTGCGGACACCTTCCGAGTTGACGTCGTAGAGCTTCGCGAACAGGACGGCTTCCTTCTGGGGAGCCGCGGCGGCCGGATCGGCCGAGATCTGAAGGCGGACCGTCGACGAACCGGCCGCGATCGTCTGCGCGTCGAGCGGCGGTGTCGCGAACTGCGCGGCCTGCCCCGGCGGATCCAGGCTGAACAGACCGGAAAGCCGGGACGAACCCGCCACCGCCCCGTTCAAGCCGGGGATCCCGCTCACCGCGGCGGGATTGCCGCCGGCGGGCCGCACGACCGGCTGTGGCGGGCCCGCCAGGGTGAACTGACGTCGCTCGGTGGCGTCCCCGGTCGCTCCCGGGTACGCCGGTGCGGTGACGGTCCGGACCGAGGGGGCGCCGTTGGCCCGCAGCGTGCCCTGGATGTCGTAGCTGAACCCGGTGCCGGGGTCGGTGCCCTGCCCGGTGAGGGAGAACTTGAGGAAGTCGGCGATCTGCGCGCGCAGTTTCTGCCCTGGCTTCCCGCCGTCGTGGCCGCCGGTGTACCAGATCGTGCGGACCTTGCCGCCGGCCGCGGTGATCTGCCGGGCGGTCGCGTCGGACTGGTCCAGCCCGAACAGCGTGTCGCTTTCGCCCTGCACCAGCAGGGTCGGCACGGTGATCTTGTCCGTCACGGACGCGGGGGAGACCCGGCGGAGCAGATCGACGGTCTTCTGGCTCGCCTTCCCCGTGGTGGCGAGCTCGGTGTAGGCCTGGCAGACATCGGCGGTGAACCGTCCACAAGGGTCGGCCGGACCGGACGGTGGCCGCTGCCCGTTCTGGCCACCGAGCGGCAGTGACTGCGCCGCGGCCCCCGCCGCGCCGGTGCCCTGCGCCGCACCGGATTCGCTCGTCTCGTCGCCGGCTTCGGGCGCGTCGTTGGCGGGGGATCCGCTCTGCGCGGCGCCGGAACCGGCGGAGAAGAAGATGCCTGCCCACGACTTCTTGAAGACGCCGTCCGCGGTGAACGCGCCGGCGGCCGGGGTGGCGGCGTTAGGCGCGGCCGGGGCGGCGGCGTTCGGGAAGAGGCCCTGCGCGAGATCGTTGTAGGTGATCACCGGCGCGATCGCGTCGACCCGTTTGTCGGTCCCGGCGAGCAGCAGGGACAGCGCGCCACCGTACGAGGCGCCGGACACGGCCACCTTCGGGTCGCCGTTCTCGCTGAGGACCTCGGGCCGGGTGGCCAGGCCGTCGATCAGCTTCTTGGCGTCGGCGACCTCCCGGTCGGGGTCGTTCAGCGCGATCTTCCCGGTGCTGCGGCCGAAACCGCGCGCGGACCAGGTCAGCACGACGAAACCCTTGTCGGCGAGTTCGCGGGCTTCGGTGGCGACGCTGTTCTTGTCACCGCCGAAACCGTGGGCGAGCAGGACGGCCGGAGCCGGGGTCCGTTCGGGCAGGTACGTGGTCGTGTCGATCTTCACGACCTCGGACGAGCCAGGGGTTTCGGGCAGGTCGAGGGTCGCGTCCTGGGTTCTGACCGCGGACGGCGCGGGTTCGCTGTTCGTCCACACGACGGCCGCGGCGGCCAGGACCACCACGACCGCGGCGAGCGCGGTGAGCTTCGCGCCTCGCGTGCGAGGGAGCGGGATTCGGGGCACGGAACGACCGTATTTCACCGAAGCTGAGAACCGCTTCCCCGGCACACACGGACCACACAAGGGTGACGTTAGGCCGCCACCGGAACGGGTACTCAAGGAGCGAGAAGAGGTGGGTGTGACGGGAGTTACGCCATCATCTTGGTGACAAGGGCAACCTTAACTGGCGTCATGCGTACAGACAGGTCAAACTGGACCAGCTGTGAGGGGAGTATTCCTTCGCGGCGGTGTCGTCAGCACGGTGGTCTTCGCAGGCCCCCGGCACCGTCGGCCGGTTTTTCGTACCGGCGGAAGAGACCTCCGGTTAGTTGCTGCTGTGCACTTTCCGGAGGGTTGGTTACATGTCTGTTCCCCTGTGGCTATGGATCGCCACGGTCGGCGGTCTGCTCGCGCTGATCGCACTCGACCTCGTCATCGTCGATCGCAAGCCACATGAGGTCACCACCGGCGAAGCCGCCAGGTGGGTCATCTTCTACATCGCCGTGGCCATCGCGTTCGGCGTCGGCGTCTGGGTCTTCGCCGGGCACGACTTCGGTGTCCAGTTCTTCACCGGGTACATCACCGAGTACTCGCTGAGCGTCGACAACCTGTTCATCTTCATGATCATCATGACGTCGTTCAAGGTGCCCGCGATCCACCAGCACCGGGTGCTGCTGATCGGCATCCTGCTCGCGCTCGCCATGCGCAGCGTGTTCATCGCCGTGGGCGCCGCGCTGATCGCGCAGTTCGTCTGGGTCTTCTTCCTCTTCGGCGCCGTCCTCATCTGGACCGCGATCAGCATGGTCCGCAACAAGGACGAAGAAGAGGAATACGAAGAGAACGCGCTCACCCGCTGGGTGCGCAAGCTCTTCCCGGTCACCGAAGAGTGGCACGGGCACAAGTCCTTCGTGAAGAAGGACGGCAAGCGCTGGATCACCCCGATGTTCCTGGTGATCGTCGCGATCGGCAGCGCGGACCTGCTGTTCGCGGTCGACTCGATCCCCGCGATCTTCGGTATCACGCAGGAGGCCTTCCTGGTCTTCACCGCCAACGCGTTCGCGCTGATGGGCCTGCGCCAGCTGTACTTCCTGCTCGGTGGCCTGGTCACCAAGCTGGTGTACCTGTCCTACGGCCTCGCGGTGATCCTCGCCTTCATCGGCGCCAAGCTGTTCCTGCACGCGCTGCACGAGTACCACGTCGTCCCGGACTGGCTGGACATCAACAACTGGGTCTCCCTCGGCGTCATCGTCGTGGTCCTGACCGTGACGACGGTGGCCAGCCTCGCGAAGGCGAAGAAGCTGGAAGCCGCCCAGCAGGAGTCTTCAATCAGTAGTTAGAGCTGCTAAGGATCGGGTACCGTCGGGGCCGTGCGTCCCGTTGACATCGAAGCCCTGACGGTCCCCGGCATCCTCGCGCTGCGTGGCGACCTGCTGCTCACCGCGGTGAGCAGGCCTGATCTGAAGACCAACAGCTACCGCGGAGCCCTGCGCAGGGTCGATCTGGGTGGCGGTGGAGAGGGGGCCTGGACCCACGGGGCCAAGGACTCCGCCCCCGCCATCTCGCCGGACGGCCGATGGGTCGCGTTCCTCCGGGCGGGGGAGGGCTCCGGGCGCGCGGCCAAGCCGCAGGTGCACGTGATGCCCGCGGCCGGCGGTGACGGGAAACGGATCACCGACGTACCTCTCGGCGCGGGTGCCCCGGTCTGGGCACCCGATTCCCGCCGGATCGCCTTCGTCGCCCGTGTGCCCGAGCCCGGCCGCTACGGCACCGAGAACGCGGACGGCGAAACGCCGGAGCCGGGGGAAGAAGCGCCGCGGCACATCACGAACCTCTTCTACCGCGTCGACGACGTGGGTTTCCTCAACGACCGTCCACAGCGTCTGTTCGTCGTGGACGCCATCGCCGCGCTGGACGACGAGTCGCCCGCCGAGCTCACGCCGCTGACCGACGACCGGGCCGACGTCGACCATCCTTCGTGGACGGCCGACGGCGAGCAGGTCCTGTTCAGCGGTCCGCGTGACTGGGCCGCCGAAGACACCGTCCGTTCGGACGTCTACGCCGTGCCCGCGGGCGGTGGCGAACCCCGGCAGCTGGTCCGCTCCCTGGGCACCGCGGACCGGCCGGTCGTCGCCCCGGACGGTTCGATCCTGTTCTACGGCAACGAATTCCCCGGTATGGAAGACGTCGCCCGCAACACCGGGCTCTGGCGGGCACCGTGGCCCTCCGGTGACGAGCCCTCTTCACCGCGCCGGTTGACCGACGTCGAAACGGTGGACTGCGACAACGCGGCGGGCTCTCCGGTCGTCGTCGGCGACGAGGTCCTGGTCGTGGTCAGCGCCCGCGGCGCCGCCGAGTTGCGCGCCGTTCCCCTCGACGCCGAACTGGCCGAGCTGAAGTCTCTGCGCCACCTGGCGGGCGAGCGCACCGCGGTGAAGTCGTTCGCCGTCGACGGTGAACGGATCGTCGCGGTGATCGGGACGCCCGAGAGTTCCGGGGACGTCGTGCTGCTTTCCGGCGGCGAACAGCGTGTGCTCACCGACTACTCGAAGGCGTTGCGGGACACCGGAATCCTGCCGCTGGACGAACTGAACGCGACCGCTCCGGACGGCTACCCGGTCCACGGATGGGTCGTCCGGCCCGAAGGAGACGGACCGCATCCCGTGGTCCTGATGGTCCACGGTGGACCGTTCGCGGCGTACGAATGGAAGGTCTTCGACGAGGCGCAGGTGCTCGCCGCCGCGGGCTACGCCGTCGTCCTCGGCAACCCGCGCGGTTCCGCCGGCTACGGCGAAAGTCACGGCCGGAGCATCGTCCACGGCCTCGGCACCGTCGACGCGGACGATCTGCTGGCGTTGCTGGACGAAGCGGTCAAACTGCCCGATCTGGACGGTGACCGGGTCGGCGTGATGGGCGGTTCGTACGGCGGCTTCATGACCAGCTGGCTCGCCGCACACCACGGCGGCCGGTTCCGCGCCGCGTGGAGCGAGCGCGCGGTCAACGCCTGGGACTCGTTCGTCGGCAGTTCCGACATCGGCTGGTTCTTCGCCGGGGGCTACGCCGGCGACGATGTCGAAGAGCAGCGCAAGCGCAGCCCGCTGACGTACGCGGGGAAGATCGACATCCCGTTCATGGTCGCGCATTCCGAGCAGGACTGGCGCTGCCCGCTGGAGCAGGCGCAGCGGATGTACGTGGCGCTGCGGCAGAACGGCGTCGCGGCCGAATTCCTGCTGTTCCCCGGCGAGGGGCACGAACTCACGCGTTCCGGTCTGCCGCGGCACCGGGTGCAGCGGTTCGACGCGGTACTGGAGTGGTGGGGGCGCCACCTCTGATCTTCGGTCCCTGGAGTGCCATGAAAGGTCCTTTCCTTGCAAAATTCGCAAGGAAAGGACCTTTCATGGCACTGGGGTCAGCTGAGAAGCGTGTAGTTCAGCTCTTCGCACACCCGGCCCAGCGGGACGTCGAGCCCCGGATGGTCCAGCGGGAGCAGGACGTCCGGCGCGACCGGCAGCGAGTTCCCGGCGGGCGGGTCCCACAGCGCGAGCGCGGGGCCGCCGGAGTCCATGGACGACCGGTACCAGACGCCGTCGAGGTCACCGAAGGCGGCGCGGATGGCGCGGGCCCAGGTCTGGGTGATCTTCTTCGGGCCGCTGGAGATCTCCTGCGAGGCGCCGACCCTGGTCGGCCACAGGCCGGCGAGGTCGAGCAGCCGCAGCGTGCGGGTCGGCCGGACGACGACCAGGCGCGGGCCGCGGGACTTGCGGTCGACCGTCGACGTGGTCTGGAAGACCTCCGCGATGCTGGTGCGCACGGTGAGACCGAAGTACAGGACGCCGTTTCCGGGGTCGGTGACCGGACGACCGCCGCGACCGGGGGTCTGCGGGTCGAACCGGCCGTGCGGAAGCGGGCCGGTGTAGCGGAACGAGTTCCACTGCTGGGGGTGGTTGCCGTGCGCGGTGAAGATCCTGACCAGCCTGGTGCCGGGGTGCACCGTCACCACGTCGTTGGTGCGGTGCAGCTCCTTGACCAGGACAGAGCGTGCGGGCGGCAGGGGGAGCCGGGCCATACCTCGGGAGTCGTCCGTCCTTGTCGGGTGATCTTGCTCGGTGGGGTCAGCCTACGGCCTACCCCCGACTGAAATTTCCGTCGTCGGGCAAGGATCTCAGAACGGCGAGCCCAGCGTGGCCACCAGTCTCGCGACGTGCTCGGGGTCGCCGCCGGAGAGGAGCCATTGGCGCGGGGTGGCGGGGTGCTCGTTGATCACCAGATCGGCCTGCGGAGTGCTCATGAACGCGGCGACGACGAGCGCGGGCTGGTCTTCGGGGACGGCGCGCAGCACGACCTCCAGGCCGGGCAGCACCCCGGAACCGGCGAACTGCCAGGCGGGCAGGCGCCAGCCCTGGTCCTTCCATCCGGTGAGCCTGCCTTCCTTCAGGCGGTGCCGGATCCGGCTGTCGTCCACGCCCAGTGCCTTCGCCGCCTCCAGTACGCTCAGCGCGGAATCGGCGAGTACGGCGTGCGCGGCGACCGTGCGGGCACGGAAGTCCGGCTCGTCCTCGCCCCGGGGGGAGAGGTCCAGGCCGACGTCGGTGAGCGCGGCCCGCTGGTCCGCCGAGAAATAGTGCGACGGATCGGGGTTCGGTGGAGTCAGTCTCCGCGCCGCGTCCTCGACGAGGTTCAGGAACTCGTTGGCGTCGACCTTCAGGCCCGCCTTGGCGAGAACGTTCTCGAGCGCTATGGACATAGCGCCTAGGGTAACGCGTCTGTGCGGGTTCGTGCGGTCTCATCTCGATTTCGTGGGTGAATTCACCAGAGATGAACACAGAGTGCACGGAATCAAACACGCGCAGTAGGCAATGTCGCCACAGTCTGCCTGGATCGGGCGAGCTTGTCCAGGACTTCGGCTTGACAGGTGGTAAACGGGAACTTACCTTCCGAATGGTAAACGATTTCTTCCCACCGCTTCGGAGAACCCGGCTGGCGTGGGGCCGGCTTGGGGGAACAAGGGGGTGGGGCGTTCCTGGGCGGCCGGTGCGAACCGGTCGCCCAGGCACGTCGTGCACCTGGGATCTCCGGGTGTCAGCCGCGCCGTGAACTCCGGCGCACGATCAGTTTCGCCTGCAGTGTGGTCGTGGTGGCCTTGCGCGTGCTGTCGCCGATCCGGGCGAGCAGCAGTTCGGCGGCGACCCTGCCCACCTCGTTCGCGGGCTGGGCGACCACTGTCAGCGGCGGGTCGATCAGCGTCGTCCACGGCGCGTCGTCGAACGACACGATCCCGACGTCCTGTCCCGCTCGCAGACCGCGTGCGGCCAGTGCCTCCAGGACACCGATCGTCATCGTGCTGTTGCCGACCAGCAGCGCGTCCGGCGGCTCGGGTTCGTCGAGCAGGCTGAGCGCGGCGAGCCTGCCGCCCTCGGCGCGGAATTCGGCCCGCCGGGTGAGCGCGTTCTCCTCGCCGACGGCATCGGTGTAACCGGCCAGCCGGTCTTCGGCCGTGCGCACCCCGGGCGGTCCGCTGACGCAGGCGACCCGCCGGTATCCGCCGTCGAGCAGATGCCGGGTGGCGTCGCGGGCGGCGAGGCGGGTGTCGACCAGCACCTGGTCGCCGGTGTTCTTCAGCAGCGGCCGGTCGACGGCGACCACGGGAGTGCCGCGTTCGGTCAGCCGGTCGACGTTGGTGGCCCGGCCGGTGGGGGAGAGCACCACGCCGGCGACCCGCTCCTGGAGCGCGACGTCTATATAGCGCCGCTCCTTCTCCTCGTTGTCGTCGGCGTTGCACAGCACCACCGAATAGCCCGCCGTCTGCGCGATGTCCTCCACGCCGCGGGCGATCGCGGTGAAGAACGGGTTCTCCACGTCGGAGATGATGAGCGCGAGTACCGCGGTCTCCTGACGGCGCAGATTCCTCGCGAGGCCGTTCGGGTGATACCCCAATTCGGCCGCGGCGGCCTGCACCCGTGCCGCGAGCACCGGGTCCACAGTGGACTTCCCGTTGAGCGTTCTCGACACGGTCGCCGTCGAAACCCCGGCCTTCGCCGCCACGTCGTTGATGGTGGCCACCGTGACCTCCCCTTCCGCAGGTGTGTTGACACCCTCGCACGGGAAGAATAGCTTGGCCGACAATCGTTACCATCCGCTGATCGCGCTACTCGCGCGGAGGAGTTCGGAGGCGTCGTGCGGGAACCGGGCCTGGTGCTCGGCATCGACATCGGCACCTCGAGTTCCAAAGGTGTCCTGGTCGATTCCCGGGGCGCCGTGGTGGCCCGGGCGTCCCGGCCGCACGGAACTTCCCGTCCGCGTCCCGGCTGGTTCGAGCACGACGCGGAAACCGTGTGGTGGCAGGACTTCGTGGCGCTGGCAAGGGAACTTTCGGCGGGCGCCGGGGATCATCCCATCATCGGAGTGTCGGTCAGCGGGATCGGGCCGGTGCTGTTGCCCGCCGACGCTTCCGGGAAACCTTTGCGCCCGGCGATCCTTTACGGCGTCGACACTCGCGCTTATGACGAAATCCGGGAACTGAATCGGGAATTCGGCGAAGAATCCATTGTGGAACGCGGCGGGAGCGCGCTCGGCTCACAGGCCGTCGGGCCGAAATGGCGCTGGCTGGCCAAGAATGAGCCGGACGTATTCGAGCGGGCGAAGCTCTTCCTGATGGCGAGTTCGTTCCTCGTGCTGCGCTTGACCGGTGAATACGTCCTCGACCATCATTCGGCGAGCCAATGTGATCCGATGTACGACCTGCGCGAGGCCCGCTGGGCGCCGGACCGGGCCGCCGCGATCGCCCCCGGTGTCGAGCTGCCGAGGCTCGCGTGGCCGACCGAGGTCGCCGGTTCGGTCACCGCCGAGGCGGCCGCGGAAACCGGCCTGCCGCAAGGGATCCCGGTGACCGCGGGGACTGTGGACGCCTGGGCCGAGGCGACCAGCGTCGGGGTCACCGCGCCTGGGGACACGATGCTCATGTACGGCACGACGATGTTCCTGATCCAGCTGCTCGCCGATCCCCGTCCAGTGCGGGGGCTGTGGACGACCCGCGGTGCCTTCCCCGGCAGCTATTCGCTCGCCGCGGGGATGGCCACCTCCGGCGCGATCACCGATTGGCTGCGGGATCTCGTCGGCGGTGAGTTCGCGGAACTGGCCGCGGCGGCGGCCGAGGTCCCGGCGGGCAGCCGCGGTCTGCTGATGCTGCCGTACTTCGCGGGAGAACGGACGCCCGTGCCGGACCCGGACGCGCGGGGTGTCATCGCCGGGCTCACCACCTCCCATGGTCGTGCCGATCTGTACCGCGCCGCCCTGGAAGGCACGGCGTACGGCGTGCGGCACAACCTCGAAGCCATGCGGGAGGCCGGTGGCGGCACCGGCCGGATCGTCGCCGTCGGTGGCGGGACACAGGGCGGGGTGTGGACGCGGATCGTCAGCGACGTCGCGCGGATCGACCAGGAGATCCCCGCGGAAACCATCGGTGCCGCGTTCGGAGACGCGGTCCTCGCCTCGATCGCGTTGGGGAGGGAACCGGATATCGAAGCCTGGAACCCCGTCGCCGAGATCGTCCACCCCGGCGCGGACGCCGAGGTCTACGACGAGTTCTACCCGTATTACCGTGACCTGTACCGGTCCACTGTGGACATCGCTCACTTCCTGGCGCGGAAGAACTCACTCGCTTTCAGCCCGGAGAGCTCCCGGCAATCGCGGCTCAGGTGAGCCTGGTCGGCGTACCCCGCCGAAAACGCCAGCGAGGCGAGATCCGGCGCCGTTCCCGCGAGGGCGATGGCGCGCTGGAACCGGGTGACACGCAGGTACGTGGCGGGGCCGTAGCCCACCGCGAGGGTGAACCGCCGCCGCAACTGCCGTTCCCCGGTGGTGAACCACTTCAACGCGGCGGAAACCCGGGGCGCCCCGCCGTCCAGCCTGGTGATGAGCTCCGAAACCTCCCGGTCGGCTCGTCCTGCTCCGCGCCGCTCGACGACGTCGGCCAGCGAAGCGGCACCTGAGAGCACGCGTTCGGCCAGCAGCGCGCCCTCCCCGCCCCACAGGTCGCCGAGGGGGACACGCTGATCGCGTAGCTCGTCGGCGCCCAGGCCCAGGACGTCACAAGCTCTGCCGGGGGCGAATCGCACGCCCCTTGCCCGTTCGCCGGTCTCCCAGGTCCAGGCCGCGGTGTCCGGTCCGGCGACGAAGACCTCACCGCCGCTCTCCACCAGATCCACGCAGCCGTCGGGCACGATCCGCTTCGGCGCCGTGCCCGTTTCCTCCCACAGGCAGCGCACGATGCCCGCCAGCTCGCCGGGTGCCGTCGTCTCCCGATACACAGTTGCCATGATGCCCCTGGCCTACGACAGAATCAGGCCGTGTCCGAAGCAGAAATCGATTCACTGGCCTGGATCCACGTCCGCGACCGCCGCCTGCTGTCGGTGCGGACCGAGGGAAAGGCCAAGTTCTACCTACCCGGGGGCAAACGTGAACCGGGAGAAGGCGACGTCGCCGGGCTGTGCCGGGAGATCAGAGAGGAGCTCGGCATCGAGCTCGACCCGCGGAGTTTCCGGTTCTTCGCGGTGCTGAACGAGCAGGCCGACGGATATGCGGACGGTCGCCGCGTCCGCATGACCTGCTACACCGCCGACCATCGCGGGGAGCCCACGCCCGGCCGCGAGATCGCGGAGTCCGCCTGGCTGTCGTCGGCCGACGCGCACCTCTGCCCGCCGGCAGGACGGCGGGTGCTCGGATTGCTCGCCGACGCGGGTCTCGTCGACTAGGCCGTGGGCGGGTCGGCGGCGGGGTGAAGGCTCCCCTCGTCGCGTCTGATGCGGTGATGGGAGCCTTCGGCCCTGGTCGTGAGTGGTGAGGACGGTTAGAGCCAGCCGTGTCTTGGCTACCTGCTGCCGATGTGCCGGTGGCGTTTTCGCGTGACTGGATGGACGACACACGTGTTGGGATGGACGACACGCGTGTTGGGATGGACGACTCGCGTGTTCAGGCGGACGACTCGCGGTGGGACCGGGCCGCGCGTCGTGTCGTCCATCCAGTCACGCGTGTCGTCCGCCGGATCACGCGTGTCGTCCGGTCGATCACGGGAAATCGGCGGTCCTGGACCTCGTGAGTGGCGTTTCGGGTTAGAACCCCAAACGCCACTCACGACCGGCGACCGGAGGTGAAGGGGCCTTTCACTGCATCAGACGCGGCGAAGGGAGCCTTCAGCCCACCGCCGGCCCAGCCCGCGAACAGGACTAGCAGTACGTCGACCAGACCGGATCACTCAAAGTGAGCTGTTCGGCTCACTTTGCTTACGCCGATCGCTCCATGACCAGCGGCTCCCCACTCACTGGGACACCCAAAAGGGTGAATATCGGGTTTCTTCCCGATAACGGCTAACGCGGAGTCACTTTCGTGCGAGAAGTAGACGACGCGCTCGACGGAAGCGCGCTCGGACGAGAGAAGACCTCTCCATGGGTGTTCCCACCGCGACCCCTTCGGCATCGGCGCCAGGGCAGGGTGCCCCAGGCAGGCTGAAGCCGCTGGGGACCGTCGTGGTCGTGCTGGGGGTGATGGCCGTCGCCGTCACCCTGACCAGTTACGTGCTGCCGAAGGCCTCCAGGCCCGTGCAGAACCCGCCCGCGCCGCAGGTCGAACAGGTCGAACAAGCCGCGGCCGCCGTGCGCGCCGTGATCCACTCCGTCGTCTACGAGCTTTCCGGCGCGGAGGGCGCCCAGAACGTCACCTACGTCGCGCAGGGTTCCGAACTCATGCAGAAGACCGAAGTGACGGCGCCGTGGAGCACCACCTTCGAGCGCAGGAGCCACGAAGGCCACGACGAGTTCTACAGCCTTTCCGCGCGGGGGGCGGGCAGCGGCGCGTTGCGGTGCCGGATCCTCGTCGACGGCGTGGTCGTCAGCGAGCGCGCCGCTCCCGCCGCGGGCGCTCCGGTGACCTGCACGGCGTAGGTCCTACGGCAGGATCATCCGGGTGACGGATGGTGCGATCGCGTTCGGCCCGGTGCTCGCCTCGGTCTTGGCCGTGCTGGCGATCTTCGGCGCGGCGGTGGTGCAGTTCGGGCGGCTGGGGCAGGGCAAGGCGGTGCTGTTCGCGGCCGGGCGCGCCGTCGTGCAACTCGCCGCCGTGTCGCTGGTGATCGTCGGGATCCTGAAATCCGGGTGGCTGACCGGCGGTTTCGTGCTGCTGATGTTCACGATCGCGGCGGTCACCTCCGCGCGCCGGATCGGCGTGGCGAAGGATCTCGTGTGGGTCGCGCTCGCCATCGCGTCCGGCGTGGTGCCGGTGCTGACGCTCGTGCTCGCGACCGGGGTGGTCCCGTGGCGGCCGATCGCGATCGTGCCGATCGCCGGGATCGTCATCGGCGGCGCGATGTCCGCGACCTCGCAGGCGGCGAGGCGCGCGCTGGACGAACTCGTGTCGCGGCACGGCGAGTACGAAGCCGCGCTGGCGCTGGGATTCCTGCGCCGCCCGGCCGCGCTGGAGATCTGCCGCCCCTCGGCGGGACACGCGCTGATCCCCGCCCTGGACCAGACCCGCACGGTCGGCCTGGTCACCTTGCCCGGCGCCTACGTCGGTGTCCTCCTCGGTGGCGCCGGGCCGGTGCAGGCCGGCGTGACCCAGGTACTCGTGCTCATCGGGCTGCTGGCCGCCGAGGCGGTCGCGGTCCTGGTCGTCGTGCACCTGGTCGCGGCGGGGCGGATCAGCCGAGCGGCGACTGAAGATGCGCCGTGTCGTTGAACCGCCGCACCATCCAGTCTTCGCCCGACACCACCAGATGCGAGATCGAGCCGTTGTCCGCCCCGAGGAACGCGAACCGGTTCTTCGCGCCGCTCGCCTGCGCGAAGACCTCGCCGATGACACCGCCGTGGGTGAACACGGCGATCCTCCGGTCCGGGTTGGCCGCCGCCAGCCTGCCGATGGTCGCCCTGATCCGCCCGCCGAACGACTCCATCGTCTCCGCGCCGGGAATGACGTCCCAGCGCTGTTCACGCCACAGCTGTTCGACGATCGGGTGACCTTCGTAGGTGTAGCGCCGGAAAAGCCCGTTCTCCCACTCACCCAGGTGGATCTCGCGCAGGTCCGGCTCGACCTCCGGCGTGAGCCCGAGCTTCGCCGCCAAGGGCGCCGCGGTCTGCGGCGTCCGGCGCAGTGTCGTCACGTACAGCGCGGAGATCCGCTCGTCCGCGAGACGGCGGCCCACCCGCTCGGCGTGGTCCCTGCCCTCCGGCGCGAGATCCGGATCGGCCTGCCCGTCGACGAGGTCGAACGGCGCGCTGCCCTTCGCCGGGGCCGATTCCCCGTGGCGGACAAGGAAGATCTCGGTCGCGCCGGGCGGGGGAGAGAACCGGTGCTGGCGGTATTCGACTTCCTGCTCAGGGGTGCTCATGCTCCGGACGATACCCAGGTCGCGTCCGGTGCGTCTTGTCCGCGATCTCCGCGCCCAGCCGGCCCCTGACGGCACGGGCGGATGCGGCCGAGTACGACCCGGTACGAGGCCGATCCGCCCGCACCGCCAGGAACCACCTGGATCACGGAGCCCATCGGACAAGACACACCGGACACGACCTTCAGCCCAGCTGTTTGTCCACGAAGCACCAGCGCCAGGTCTCGCCGGGTTCGTGGCTGCGCATCACCGGGTGCAGGGTGTCGTGGAAATGCTCGGTCGCGTGCTTGCCCGGTGAGGAGTCGCAACACGCGACGTTCCCGCATTTGACGCATTCGCGCAGATGCACCCAGGTCATCCCGTTCTCGACGCAGACGGCGCAGACGTCGGGGGAGCTGGGTTCGACCGCGGGCCACTCCTTGGTCAGATGTTTGCAGGATCCCGCCGTCGCGGCGGGGGTGCGTAGTTCCCGATCTGAGTCCGGCACGGCCTCCTCCTCCCTGTCCAGCATGGATTCCTCGATGTCGAGGCGTTCGAGGATCCGGCGCAGGACATCATCATCGGCCATTCCGGAGTCACGCGCCTCCAGGAACTTCTCCCGCTCGACTTCGAGCAGCCGCAGCCGAAGCCGCCGGTACGCGTCGCTCGGGGTTTCGGTCAGCGTGCTCTGCCTGCCGAGTTCCTCCCACGCCGAGTCCGAGCGGTGCTGGAGCCGGCTGCGCAGGCGTTCGACGATGTCGTCGGGATCCTCGGGGGTCCGGATCTTCTCCAGCTCTTCGAGCGCGGCCCTCGTCATGTCGTGGAGGACGGCCGCCTCCTGCAGCGCGTCCTCGGCAGGGTCGGGCGGCGGCAGTTTCAGGCGGCGCACCAGCACCGGCAACGTCGTCCCGTGCAGCAGCAGCGTTCCCGCCACCACGACGAACGCGACCAGCACCAGCACCGCCCTCTGTGGGGTGTCCGCGGGCAGCACGAACGCCGCCGCGAGCGTGACGACCCCGCGCATCCCCGCCCACGCGATCACCGCCGAATACCGCCACGGCCAGGCGTGACGGTGGAACACGCGTCGGGCCAGGCCGATGCCCGCCATCCAGACGATCCGGGTGACGATGGTCGCGGCCAGGGTGGCGGCGCAGATCAGGACCAGTTCGAGCGCGGTGAGCCCGCTGTCGCCGACCTCGGTCATGATCCGGCGGACCTGCAGGCCGATCAGCAGGAAGACGATGTTCTCCAGCAGGAACTGGATGGTCTGCCAGTTCAGCCTGCTGGCCAGGCGCGAGCGGCCGGACAGCATGCTCGGCGCCTTGTGCCCGAGGATCAGCCCCGCGACGACCACGGCGATCACGCCGGACCCGTGGATCGCCTCGGCGGCGAGATAGGCGACGAACGGGACCACCAGCGAAAGCGCGGTGTCGGTGACCGGATCTTCGAGGCGGGTGCGGATCAGCGCGGTGAGCGCGCCGACGGCGAACCCGATCACCAGCCCGCCGCCCGCGGCCAGCAGGAAATCCCCGCCGACCTGCAGCAGGCTCACCGAACCCGCGATGGCCGCGATGGCGGTCCTCAACGCGACCAGCGCGGCCGCGTCGTTGAACAGGCTTTCGCCCTCCAGCAGTCTGGTCAGCTTGCGCGGCATCCCGACCTTGCGGGCGACGGCGGTGGCCGCGACCGCGTCGGGCGGCGCGACCACCGCGCCGATCGCGAGCCCGGCGGCCAGCGGCAGACCGGGGATCACCAGCCACGCCACGACCCCGACCGCGGCCGTGGTGAAGATGACGAGCCCCACCGACAACAGCAGGATCGGCCCGCGGTTGCGGCGGAAGTCGATGAGCGACGTGCGGATCGCGGTGGCGTACAGCAGCGGGGGCAGCAGCCCCAGGAGCACGACCTCCGGATCCAGTTCGTATTCCGGGACGCCCGGCACGTACGACGCGGCGACCCCGACCGCGATCAGGCACAGGGGCGCCGACCAGTCGAGTTTCCGCGCCGCGGCGGTGACCAGGAGGACGGCCACCACCAGTGCCACCAGTTCTACCGCGATCTCCACGCCGCTCATCATCACCCGGGAGCGTCAATACGCGCGCATCGAGGCCCGGCTAACGCTCCTCGAACCGCACCAGAGTGCCCGCCGGGTCGCGGAAAGAGCAGTCGAAAGCGCCCCAGGACTGCTTCATCGGTTCTTGGACGACGTCCGCGCCCGCCGCCTGGATCCGGTCGAAGGTGCCGACCAGATCCGGCGTGGACAGCACGATGATGCCGTGGACGCCCTTGGCCATCAGCTCGGCGATCGTCGCCCGTTCCTCCTCGGTGATCTCCGGATCGGCGGCGGGCGGGTGGAGCACGAGCGACGTCTCCGGCTGTCCCGGCGGGCCGACCGTGGCCTGGAGCGGGCCCTGGTCGCGCACTTCGAAGCCCAGGATGTCGCGATAGAAGGAAAGTGAAGCTTCGAGATCGTCCGCGGGAAGGTAGGACGCCTGAATCGAGAGGGTCATACGACTCAAGGTAGGTCGGCGCGCGGCGGCGACGCTTCTCGATTCCTGATCGGTCGCATGACCTGTTTGACGACGCAGCCGGGCATGCCCCGGCCGTCTTCCGCCGCCTGTTTGCGGTACGCGCTCGGCGAGATGCCGACCAGTTCGGAGAAACGCGTGCTGAACGTGCCCAGCGACGAGAAACCGACGTCGAAGCACACTTCGGTGACCGACATGTCCCCGCGTCGCAGCAGCATCATGGCCCGCTCGATCCGGCGGGTCATCAGGTAGCTGTACGGCGATTCGCCGTACGCGGCGCGGAACTCGCGGCTGAGGTGCCCGGCGGACACATGCACGCCGCGCGCCAGCGCTTCGACGTCCAAAGGCTGCGCGTAGTCGCGATCGATCCGGTCGCGGACACGGCGCAGCATCGCCAGGTCCCGCAGACGCGGGTCGGGTTTGCCGGTCACCCGGAAAGCGTAACCCAAGCCCCGACGGGAGAGGCCCCCTCGCCGGGTGGCGAAGGGGCCTCTGGCGACGCCCGGTCTAGAGGGTGATCTTGTCGATGTTGGGGCCGCCGTTCGCCGTGGTGGCGACCGCCTTGATCTTGTTCACCCCCGCCGCCAGCGTCACCTTGACGGTCCTGGTCGTCCAGTTCGGCCAGGCCCCGGTGCCGCCGAAGCCGACACCGGAAGCACTGATCGAGCCGTTGACCGAGAAGTCCAGCGGCCGGTTCGCCGTCGACCCGTTGGCGTAGCGGACGACCACGTCGTAGGTGCCCGCGGCCGGCACGTTCACCGTCCACTCGACCGAGCTGCCCGCGACGTTGTCGTAGTTGACGAAGCCGGTGCCGGTGAACCCGGCGTGGTTCGACTCCACCGCGCCGCGGTCGATCGTGGCGTCCTCCGCCTGGTAGTCGATCGGGTCGGCCGGTCCGGAGCCGTCGGCGGGAACTGTCTGCGTGCCGGTGTTCCAGCCCGAGACGCGGACCGAAGGCCTGGAGCCCTTGAGGTCGGCGGTGCGGTACTTCGCGGTCAGAGTGGTCGTTTCACCCGGCCACAGGCTCACCGCGTTGTCGTTCCACTCCACCGGCAGCACCGGCTTTCCCGCGGCGTCCACGACCTTCGAGTCGACGTAGAACGCCGGGAGCTTGCCGCCCGAGGTGTTCTTCAGCGTCACGGTGGTCGTGGTGGTGCCGTCGCCACCGGCGACCGACTTCGCCGTCGCGCTGACCGCGGACTGCCCGAGGTTCTTCAGACCGGACAGGTCTGCGTAACCCGACTGAGGTGTGTAGTACCAGTCGCTGCCGGCCCAGTTCAGCGTGTCGGCCTTGGTGGAGAGCCAGTACACGTTCCGGCTGACCTCCTTGCCGGACGAGTCGGTGAGCACCAGCTTCGCCAGGTAGGTCGTCGAAAGCCCGCTCACCGCCGGGACGGTGACCGCGGTGGCCTTGGCGCCCAGCGCGCCGACGGACAGCCCGGTCTTGGTGTTGCTGTACTTCTCGGTGCCGTCGAGGTTGTACAGCTTCGTGGTCGCCGTCAGCCCGCTCACCGCGTTCGACGTCTGGTTGATCACCACGACCGACCGGTTGTCGTGCGAGTACTGGATGTGCAGCGGCTCGTTGGCCTTCTTCGCCCCGTAGTAGGCGCCGTTCTGGTCCATGTAGGCGTCGAACAGCTGCCAGTGCAGCGAGGTCCACGGGCTGTTGAGCATCCAGTAGATCAACCCTGTCGACGGGTTGGTCGAGTCTGTGTAGTTGCGCGAGTGCGACTCGAACTCCGCGCGGACGTTCTCGTACTGCGCGAGCTGCGCCTTCCGCACGAAGTCGTTCAGGTCGGCCGGCGCGCCGTAGCGCTTGGTGAGCGCGTTGGCGAACAGCTTCAGGTTCGCGAACGTCGTCGACGAAGAACGGTGGTACTGGGGTGCCGACGGGTCCTTCCACATCGTTTCGAGCTCGCTGTCCGACATCATCCGCTTCAACGTGTCCATCGTCGGGATGTCGACGCCCGCGCTGGTCTCGGAGTTGAAGCTCCAGGCGCCACCTCGGTCCTTCTGCGACTTGTCGTACCAGTAGACGGGCGGGACGTAGTCGTACGGGCCGTTCATCTTCATGCCGGAAGCGCCCGTGATCGGGGACGGCCGCTTCGACGCCGACGGGATCACCGGGAGGGTGAAGTCGGCGGCCTTCATCGCGTCGAGGTAGCCCTGTTCGATCCGCCGGTCCGGCGCGAAGTCGCTGCCGATGTGGAAGGAGATGACGCTCGGGTGGTCACGCAGGCGCTCGGCCTCGGAGAACATCGACGCCTTGGCGATCGGGTAGTCCGATTCGACCCACGGCTCGCCCTTCTCCTCGCCGTTGACGTGTCCTTCCCATTTGTCGCAGCATTCCCAGCCCGGCATGGTCAGCACACCGAGGTCGTCGGCGAGGTCGAAGAACTCGTCCGGCTCGATGTGGCCTTCCAGCCGGACCGTGTTGAGGCCGAGGTTCAGCACGTATTTGAGCTTGTCGGCCGCCGCGGTCTCGTTCCAGCGCAGGAACAGGTCCGGGGTGTAGCCGCCGCCCCTGATCAGCAGCGGTTTGCCGTTGACGCTGTACTGCCGCCCGCCGCTGGAGTTCAGCGGCGCCTTGACGTCGCGGACGCCGAACTTCGACTTCGAGGTGTCCGACGGCGTGCCGCCGACACTCGCGGTCAGGCCGAGTTCGTACCGGTGCTGACCGCCCATCCCGGCCGGCCACCAGAGATTCGGCTTGTCGAGGCCGACCACGCCGAAGGTGACCGTTTTGCGTTCCTTGGCGGCAAGCGAGACCGTCTGGGTGATCGGCTTGCCCGCGACCGTGCCGGCGACGGTGGCCTGCACCGCGTTCGCCGAGTCGTTGCGGACGTCGGCCTTCACCGTCAGGTCGGCGCGGTCCAGCGAGGAATTCAGCTTCTGGACCACGTGGGCGCTGCGCAGCGCGACCGGGCCGCTGCGGCGGACGAGGACGTCGCGCACGATGCCCATGTTCTGGTCCGGCGGGGTCTGTGCCCAGTCGATCCAGCCCATCGAGAGGTCGTTGTTGGGATCGTTGGGGTAGACCTTGAACGCGACGCTGTTGACGCCCTGGCGCACGTGCGCGGTGATGTCCAGGTCGTGCCGGGTGTAGGCGCCGTTGACCTGATCCTTCGTCGCGATCCTTGTGCCGTTGACCCAGACGTCGGCCTTGGAGAGCACGCCGCTGAAGTCGAGGTACGTGCGCATCGAGGTGTCCTCGACGTTCAGGTCCGTGCGGTACCACCACGGCACCGAGAACTGCGCGGTCGGGACGTTCTTCATGTTCGTCGAGTAGAACGGGTCGGCGTACTTGCCGTTCTGCAGCAATCCGGCGTAGACCGTCGAGCGCGACGACACCGGATACCAGCCGGCGGTGGGGAAGCCCGGCTTCGACACGGCCGAATCGTCGCTGACCTGTGCCGAAGACTGGATCACGTAGCCGGGGATCGGGGTGGCGTTGCCCGCGGCGGCGCCGACGGACAGCGGCACGGCCACTTCCGCGCCGGTGGCCGCGGGGGCGCTGGTCACTCCGCAGACCGCGGCGGCCAGGGCGGTGACGGTCATGGCCAGTAACGGGATCCGGGTTCTCTTCTGCCGAAAACTCACGAGCGCGCCTCCTTGGGCACACGGCGGCGGACCTTGGCGAAATCGTTAAGAAAGTTCCCTAACAATATGGGGAGAGATAGTAGCCGCCACGTCACGCGGAGAACAGACCCTTGCGCGGGTTCGTCAGCTGACGGGCGCCACGTAACTCCACTGCCCGTCGACGCGGACGAAGGAGCTGTTCTCGTGCATGCTGCCGGGTTGACGGTCCTGCCGGTAGTGGGCGCGGAACTCCACGGTGCCCTCGTTCTCCAGGAGGCCGCCGCCGGTCTTGCCGAGGATCTCCAGGTACGTCCAGCGTTGCCCGGGATCGAGTTCGAGATCGGTGGGCCTGGTCTTCGGGTGCCAGGTCTTCGTGAGGTATTCGGTGTCGCCGACGGCGAACGCGCTGAACCGCGACCGCATCAGGAGTTCGGCGGTCGGCGCGGTCGCGGCTCCCCGGTGGAAGCGGCCGCAGCACACGCCGTAGGGCTCGCCAAGGCCGCAGGGGCAACGGGACTCGTCGGTGATCACGCCGCCGATTGTGTCACCGCGCCGCCGCGGTGGTTTCGAGGTCTCGCGCCTGCTTGAGCCAGCCGGTGAACAGATCGGCGTCGATGTCCTCGACGGAGCGCAGCTTGACGTGCGCCATCTCCCGTGCGCTCGCTTCCAGCCTGCCGGACTCGTCGTCGACGAGCTGCCCCTTCCACAGGGCGAAGGTGACGTACGACGAGTAGGCCTTCATCAGGCAGGTGAGGTTCTTCCCGACGGCTTCGCCGGCGCTCCACGTCGGTGAGGCGTGGTACATCGCCTCGATGGAACCCGGCAGGGCGGCGTTGACGATCGGGCGCAACGCGGTGGCGACTTCGCGCAGGTTCTCGGGCAGGGCGGCGATGTAGTCGTCGACGTTCGCGAACTTGGCCATGACTCGTTCTCCTTCGGTCGGTGTGGTGCCCAGCCAACCGCCCGAAGGGTGAAGTTGTCAAGACAAAAAAATTAGTCGGTGGGTTTGAATGTCTGACCTCGTGTTTCCAGCGCCTCGCGGATGATGCGGAGTGCTTTGGGGCCGACGCCGTGCAGGCCCGCGAGCTCGGCTTCGGTGGCGCGGGTGAAGTGCTCCAGCCGCGTGTAGCCGGCCGCGGTGAAGGCGCGCGTCGCCGGGTTGCCGATGCCGGGCGGCAGGTCGGGCTGATCGTTCATGGGTGTCCTCTTCGGTCGGTGTCCGGCCTGGTCGCCGCCCATTGTGGACCGGTGCGGGGTCAAGGTGCGGGGAACTCGACGGCGACGTCGACGGCGGTCTCCAGCGTCGCTTCGCCGGGCCGTCCCGAGGCTGGGGCGGATTCGGCGATCACGACCAGCTTCTTGGTCAGCCTGGAGTCGTAGTTCTTGCCGGTGAAGCGGCTTCCCGGCGGTGCTTCGCCGAGGAGCACGACGTTGCCGGTGCCGTCCTTGTCGACAAGCCGTTTCAAGTCGCTCGCCTCGCCCGCCCTCGGCATCTTCACCCATGCGACGGACACGGCGATCGTGTTCCCGGCGCCGTCGTCGACGGTGACCACCACGCGGTCGAGATCCACGCAAGGATGGCGCAGGAAGAAACGCTGGACTTCGCCGAAAGAATGCGGTCCGCAGGTGAGTTCGCGCTTGGCGGTCCTCTTCAGCTGGCGCCAGCCCAGGCGTTGCCATGTCTCGGCATGGCGGCCTTTCTGTGCGGATTTCTTGCTGGAGCTTTTCCCTTTGAGGGCTTGGCTCGTGGCGGAATCCAGGGAGGCGGCAGTGCCTCCGCCGATGCCGTTGGTGGCGGCGACGACCACTCCTGCCGTGGCCATCGCGCCCGCGCCGTACTTGTATTTGATCCAGCGGCCGTCGGGGCCACGTGGTTGATCCACCATGATGCGTTCCGTCCCCTCCCAAGTCCGGAACGGCCGATCTTGCTCCGGGTTTTGCGGAATAATCGAGAGCTCTTGCGTCAATACGCCCGAACGGCGCAATCGATGGTCGGGTTTCCGCCGGTACCGAACGGTTTCCGGGGAAGCGCGGCTTGCCAGGGTGGGGCGCCTTGGCCTGGGCGCGATGAGGGGGGTCTTCATGTACTTCGAACGGGAGTGTTGTCCGGTGGGCAGATCTCGTCCATGACGCCGAGGTCGTCGCGTTGAGGGGGCATCGGCAGGTAGTGAAGGAGGCCTTCGCGGAGTGCCTGGGGGTGGGCATAGCGAGGGGCTCGTCGCCGGTGTGGCTGGCGGGCTCCTCGGGGGTTCAGCGGTGGTGGAGGGTGTTGCGTCTGGGTTGCCGGAGCGGGTCTCGGTATTGGGGTGGGATGAACTCTGGTAACCCGTCGGCGGCCATGCGGACTTCCCAGTCGCCGTGGTGGATCAGCCGATGGTGGAATCCGCACAGCAGCACGAGATTCCGGAGATCCGTGGGGCCGCCGTCTGACCAGTGCACGATGTGGTGAGCGTGGCAATTCTTCGGTTTCCGATGGCAGCCGGGGAACGCGCAGCCACCGTCGCGGATGTTCAGCGCGCGGCGTTGGCCGGGGGTGACGAAGCGCCGGAGTCGTCCGACGTCGAGGGGTTCTCTGGCGGCGTTCAGCACGACCGGCAGCATGAGGCAGTCGCAGGCGGCGAGGCGGGCTTCGCGGGCGGTCATGGTGCCGACGAAGTCGAGGCAAGCGGTCCCGAGGCCGGACTTGAGTTCGTCGAGGCTGATGGTGACGTTCACGAGGGTGCGGTAGCCGTTGGTGCCGGGCTGGTCCGGGCACGCGATCGCCAGGTCGAGGATGTCGACCCACGCGTCGCCCAGGCGTTCGCATTTCATCCGCAGATCCGCCTGCCCGAATTCGTCCACCGGTCGCGGCTGGGCGTAGGCCTCCAATGCGGCGGCGGTGCGGGCCCCGGTCTCGTCATCGAGCAGACCGGTCAGCTTCCAGAATCCGTCTTTGCGGCGCTCCAGGGTGATTTCCCGGCGCGGCTCTTTGGGTTCCGGGTCTTTCGGCTCGTTCCCGTCGGGATCGAGCAAGGCGAGGAGGTTCGCTTCGGCTTCCGCGAGCTGGCGGGGACCGGCGTCGCGGGCGAGATTCGCGAGGATCTTCTCCGCACTGGACCGGTCTTCGTCGGGGAGTTTCTTCAAGATCTCCAGGATCTGATCGATCCGCTCGTCTCCAACCAGACCCTCCGCGGCGACCGCAGCGGTGGCGGGCAGCGCAGGCGGGACTTCGGTGCCATCCAACGCGCGGGTGGGGTTCAACGCGAGCGCCCGCTTCACCACCGGGCCTGCTTCACCGCGCGACAACCCCGCCACATCCGCGAACCACGCGGCCGTCGACCCGTAGCCGTACAAGTCTTTGACGCCCCGAGACTCGATCTCCGCCAGGAATCTCCCCAGCCCCGGCGGTGGCCATCCGAATCACCCGCAGAGACTGCTGCACGCCATGCGCAAGTTCCAGCTTGCCGGCACGCCACAACTCCTGCGGCAACTCGGGAAGGAAGGTCTCGGACACCCCTCAATAATACCGCAAAACAATCGAACACGCGTTCGTAATATTAAGTAACAAGCGAAACTCGCGAACAACACTGAAGTGTGAATTCGCCTCGTGCGGTGACCACGCAAGGAAGGCGTGACGCAATTAGTCGACTAAATACAGACCCGCGTGCGAAGCGAGTAGCCGAACCCTTGCGAAAGGTAATCGCTTAGCATCGGCACCATGACGACAGTGGAACTGACCCGCTTCAAGGTCCCGTCCGACCGTGCGGACGAACTGCTCCAGGCCCGCCCCGCGATGCTCGCCGACTTCCGGGCCGACCGGGAAGGGTTCCTTGATGCCCAGCTGATCCGGGTCGACGACGAAACCTGGCTCGACATCGTGTGGTGGCGCTCCTCGGAGGACTTCGCCGCGTCCCGTGAGAAGGGGGCGAACCTGCCGGGGATCAAGGCGTTCTTCGCGCCCATCGCCGAGTTGGTCTCCGCCGAGGAGGGCACCACCGAGGACTACCGGGCATAGCCCACATACCGGGACACGAAATATCGCCGCTCCCGGCCCGTTGACCTGGGGGAATGAGCAAGGTCACGGAAAGGATCGGCGATGAGCACAAGCCTGGACACGTTCACGCGGGACTGGCGGGACTGGAAGACCCAGCGCGAGCGCGATCTCGCCGATCCGCTCGGCTGGCTCGCCCTGGTATCCCTCGACTGGCTCGAGGACAAGCCTCGCGCGTACGACGGGCTGCCCGGCCTGTGGTGGCAGGACGCCGACGCGGCGTACCTCGACCCTCAGGGCGCGGATCTCTCGCACGACGGCGAGCGGATCACCGATGTTCGTCGTTTCGAGCTCATCAACAGCGGTGCGACCACCCGGGTCGTCGCCGGCGACGTCGAGATCGAGGTGGCGCGCCGCGGCGGGTACCTGATCCGGACGCACGACCCGAAGGCACCGGTGCTGAACGCTTTCCGGGGTGTCCCGGCGTACGAGCCCGACGCGGCATGGGTGCTGTCCGGGACTTTCGAGCCCTTCGACGAGCCGCGGCCGACCACTGTCGGAGCGGTCGTCGAAGGGCTCAGCCACGTCTACGTCTCGCCGGGTGTCGTGCGGTTCGAGTACGACGGCGTGGAGCACACGCTCACCGCGTTCAACGGCAAGAAGGACGGCCTGCTCATCCTCTTCACCGATGCCACGAGCGGCGTCACCACCTACGCGGCGAACCGGTCGCTCGCGGTGCCGCCTCCCGCCGACGACGGGTCGGTGGTCCTCGATTTCACCCGCGCGACGAACCTGCCCTGCGCGTTCACCGATTTCGCCACGTGCCCGTTACCGCCGGCGGGCAACGACCTGCCGTTCGCGGTGGAAGCGGGGGAGAAGCTGCCCTACGAACGGCTGGGCTGAACAGTCGCGAGCGCCGTCATCGCCTCCTGTTCGAGCCGGGCCAGCTCGGACAGGAGGGCGGACGCGTCGTGCAGTTTCCCGGCGTCGCCGGTTTCCCCTGCCCGGGTGAACAAGTCCGCGACTTCTGTCCATAGTGGAGTGATTTCGCGGTATTTCTCATACGCGGTGCGGAGACCTGCGTCGTCGACGAGGGCCGCGGCTTCTTCGAGGAAGTCACGGTAGATCCGGCGGAAGAGCGCCCCTCCGGTCCCTGCCCGCTCCATCAGGACGGCGGCCTGCGGAAGGTCGCGCGCCGGATCGTTGCTGCGCTCCAGCCATTTCCGCACCTGGACGGCGGCCTTGCCGATCCCGCGGTACCCGAGGTTCGCGATGGGCGGGTCGAGGAACTCCGCCGCGTTGGCCAGGACGGCCGTGCGGATGGCGTCGGTGAGCGGAACGGGTGGCGCGTCCACGCCAATTGTGAACGAGCGGTTCTTCCCCGTCATCGGGCCCTTCTCCCCACGGGCGCGTTCGAGGCTCTCCAGTGACGTCGATACGGAGCCACCCTGCTGTGCCGTGTCGACAAGGAAAGCGCGCTCGTCGTCATAGCCGTACAAGGCGGCGAAGTGTCCTCCGAAGTGGACCTTCGACGTGAAGTACTCCAGGTGGTACGAGTCGAGCTGAAGACCGACCGGCACACCGGCGTCGATCTCTTCGGCCACGTTCCGCCACGCCGTGCGCGCCGACGTCGTTTCCTTGACCCGCAACAACAGCCCGAGCCGGTCGGTCAGCTTCCGCGTGATCTCGACGGGTTTGCTGCGCCCGCCGAGGAACGGGAACGGCAGGTTCTTCCCGTCCCAGTAGATGAAGCCCAGGCTTTCGCCGAGTCCGAACAGCATCGGCTCGGACAGCTCGATCCCGGCGTGCCGCAGGAGGACGCCGAGCGTGCTGGTCTCGCAGTGCTCCCCGCCCGCGGACGCGATTCCTTCGATGATCACGAGTTCACCGGCCAGGCGATTTCGGTGCGGTAGGCCTCGGGTGCGACGTCCGGCCCGGGCGCCACCAGGTACAGCTCCTCGGCGGGCCCAGCCGGGACCCGGTCGCGTTCGGCGATCCAGCGGCCGAGCGATCGGTATGCGGTCTCGACGTCTTCATAGCCACCTTCGTGGATCGTCGCCACGAGCAGTGCACCGGGAAGCTCGGCGGGACCGATCTCCCCGTCGTCCCGCACCGGCCCGTCGACCGGGACGAACAGTTCGACGGTCAGCTCGTCGGGGGCGTCGGTGACGTAACGGGCCCCGGGCGGTCCGGACGGCGTGACGCCTTGCGCGCCGAGCGCCGCGAACAGCCGGGCGTACCCAGGGCCGATCAGCTCGGCCAGACCGCTCAGCGGCGTCCGGATCGACAGGCGGGCGATCGGCCGCGGTGCGCGCACGCGTTCGTAGACATGCAGCCACCGCGCCGGTTCGGCGAGCACGGAGTCGAGCCCGTCGGTGATCGCCGCGAGTTCCGCGGCGCGCGCCGCCACCCGGTCGTGGTGTCGTTTGATCGCGGCTTTCACCTCTGCCGGGTCGCCCGCGTCCAGGATCGCCGCGATCTCGGCGAGCGGAACCTCCAGCTCACGCAGCCGCCGGATCAGGCTCGCGCGCGCGAACTGTTCGAGCGAATACCGGCGGTACCCGGTGCCGGGGTCGACACTGGCGGGTACCAGCAGCCCGATCCGGTCGTAGTTCCGCAGCGCGCGGACCGACAGCCTGGTGGCGTGCGCGAACACGCCGATCGGCATCAGGGTCGTCATGGGACCAGCCTGGACCCTCTCCCGGGGAGAGGGTCAAGCCGGTACCTCACTCCAGTGACAGCCGATCGAGATCCGGGGCGGACGCGTGGTCGTTGTGCAGCTTGATCGTGTTCGCCCCCGCCTTCAGCTCGATCGGCAAGGACGTCGTGAGCCGGGTGTTGTTGCCGGCGCCGTCGACCTTCACCTCGATCGGAGTGCCGCCGTCGACCGTGACGAAGTACGAGCGCGGCCCGTTGACGGTGAAGTCGATGTGGAGGGTGTAGCGCCTGGTCTCGGGCACGGTGACGTCGTCGAACCGCACGAACGAGCCGGGGTCGCCGCCGATGTTGCGGACCTTCTGCCCACCCGAGCACACCCCGCAGTTCGTGACGCCGGCGTCGCCGACGTCGTTCGCCGAGTCTTCGGCCTCCCGCATGAAGACCCGGTCCGCCGGCCGTGGGCTCACCCGGACGGGTCTGCTCACCGAGTGAGCCCGGCCGAGCAGGTCGAACGACGCGGTGACCGGGACGTCGGCCGCGGTGACACCTTCGGGGGAGACCAGCGTCCAGGAGGCTTCGAGCTCGTTCCCGACCCGCATCGACGCCGCCGTGGCCGGAGCGCCCTGCAAGGTCCAGCCCGCCGGGACGACGGGTGCGAGGCTGACCTGCTTGATCGTGTCGTCGGCGTCGAGCCGCAGCTTCGCGGTCACCCGAAGGGACTGCCGTCCCGGCGCGAGCCACTGGATACCGCCCGGTTCGACGGTCAGCGTGGTTTTCGGCGTGTAGGACGACGGTGGCAGGGGAGCGATCGCGATCCGGTCGAGGCCAGGCCCCGAGGAGGCGTCGCTGAACACCTTGACGGTGTTGGCGCCGGCGTTCAGTTCGACGGGGATCGCCGTCGAGGTCACGACTCCCGGTGTTCCGGCGTCGATCGCGGCCTCGACGGGGGCGCCGCCGTTGACACTCACCGCAACGGACGTCGCGGGACCGCCCATGGTGTCGAGCTGGAGCCGATGGCTTCCGGCTTCGGCGGCCGTCACGCCGGGATAGGTGACCGAGTTGCGCGGGCCGCCACCGAGCCCGGTGACCTGGAACGATCCGGAGCAGGACGAGCAGTGGGCGAGCCTCGCGCGGCCGTCGTGGTCGTTGCGGAAGGACTCCGCCTCCAACGGGTCCTGGGCGCCAAGCGCCGAGCTCGGGTAGCCGTACGCCACCTTGATCTCGTCGATCGCCAGCTGCTTGTAGAAGGGTTTCGCCTGCGGTCCGGACCAGGTGTTCAGCACCTCGAGTTTGACGAACCGGGTCTGCCGTTCGCCGAAATCGATGAACTGGACACCGCGGGCGCTCGGCATCGCGCCGGTGCGGACCGGTTTGCCCCAGTTCCGCCCGTCGTCGCTGACGTAGACGCGATAGTCCTTGATCCGCGCTGAGTCCTCCGGCCTGCCGAACGACTCGCGCGCGTGCGTCGGCGACATCTCGCGCTGGTTCACCGCGAGGTAAGCGGCGGTCCGTCGCCTGCCGAGGTCCAGGGTCAGCGACACCGGCTGCTCGCCGTCGGCGTCCCAGTAGTTCTCGAAGTTCCCGTCGACCAGGTTCGACGCCGGATGCCCGGCGCGCGAGGACGAAGCGGTCGTCTTGATCGTGTGGGAGTCGTGGAAGTGCCGCTGCCCGGCCGTTTCCACCTTGAACACCGTGTCGTAAGTGTCCCAGTCCTTGATATCCACAATGGTCAGATAACCGCCGGATTGGCTGAAGCGCAGCGACTTCCCCGTGCGCAGGTCCGATACCCCGGTCACCTTGTATCCGTTGTCGCGCAAACGGAGCAGGTCGGTGCGCGGCCGCGTCACCACATGGAGGTACTGCGTTCGCGCGCCGGGCTCGACGGTGATGACGCCGTGCGCGCCGTCGTTCCAGAACCCGGGCTGCATCCCGCCGTACAGGTACCCGCCGCCCTCCTTGCCCTGGAGTGAGGATTTGATCGGCGGCACCCAGCTCGCCATGAAGTTGTTGTACGCCTCCTGTTGTGGTGGGAACTTCCCGTTCACCATCGGGGTTTCGGCCATCAGCGACTTCATCGACGAACCCGCGTTGGTGATGTAGCGCCCGGTGGACAACCGGAAGTCGACGGCCTGGTCGGTGCCGTCGTACCACCAGCCGCCGTTGGTCGGCAGCTTGTAGTCGGCCTCGGTGAGCCTCGGCATCGGGGTGAAGGCGGCCTGCGGATAGTCGTACGGCGGTGTGATGCCGGTCTTCTGCTCGTTGCTGACGGTGTCCATGATCGGGGTGTCCTCGTTGTTGTTGCTCAGCAACCAGGACGGCCGTTTCTCCCGGATCTGTTCGTAGAGCCGGTTCTTCTCCCAGTAGTCGTTGTCGTTGTCGATCCAGAACCCGGCGAGGTCCGCGTAGCGGTCCATGACCTCGTGGAAGAGGTCGTAGCTGTACTCGCCGAAGCCCGGACGGGTCGTCAGGTCGACCTGCTTGCCCTTGTAGGCCGAGTACGCGGCGGAATCCAGTGACTCGACCCCGGTCTCCTTGTGCCACTGGGGATCGTCGGTCATGTAGAGGATCGTCCGGACGCCCTTCGCGTTGCCCGCCTTGACGAGCTCGCCGAGGAGGTCGCGGCGCGTGGAACAGCTGCCGGGGATCGCCGACGGCCACGGACGCGCGTAGCCCAGCCTGCTGTGGAACGTGGCGAGCACGATGTAGGAGGCACCCAGCTTGCGGGCCTCGTCCACCCAGTAGTCCGCGCTCCAACCGCCGTCGGTGACGGCGCGTTCCCAAGCGGCGCAATCGGTGTGGCGTGGTGCGGTGAACATGCCCCAATGGAGGAAGAGCCCGGAGGTGGCTTCGCGGAGCCACTTCTGCCGGGGATGGTGCACCTCCGCGCTCGCGGACGTCGTGGTGAGCAGGTTCGCCAGCAGGGCGAGAACCGCGGCGAGCCAGGCGGTGCGACGCACTCGAACTCTCATGACCATCCGCTCTCATCCAAGGCGTGGTTTCCCGAGAGATCCGATGATTGCGGCAGAAATGTCGATGGTCAAGCCCCGATGAGCGGGACGACGCTCAGGTCATCGGAGGTATTCCGCGACTAAGCCCTCTCGTCCGCGGTACGAGAGGGCCTGTCGGTCGTGACTCAGATGTTGAAGCCCGGATGGGTCGCGAAGGCGTTGTCGATCACGAGGTTCCCGCGCTGGCGGGCTCGTTCACGCAAGGCCGACGTCGTGCGGGCGCCCTGGGCGTAGAACCACCACAGGTAGAGCGCGCCGTACATCCAGGCGCCCTCGTAGCCCCAGGTGGAGTCGGCGCCGCTCTTGCCCGCGCCGAACACCGAACCCGCCGGGAAGTTCGCGTTGTGCGGTTTCCCGCCCTGGTGCCGCGATTCGTGGATCAGCGTCTCGGCGCGGCCGGGAACGTCCTTGGAGTACCAGAAACCGAGGTACACCTCGATCCGGTCGTCGACGAACGCCCCGCTGAACGAGCGCGCGATGGCGCTGCCGTCACCGCAAAGCGAGCGGAGGTCGTCGCAGTTGTCGCGGACGTACCGGCGCGCCCAGTTCAGCATCGCCCCGGAATAGGCGTCGTTCTGGTAGTCCTGTGCCGAATAGGTCAGCAGGTAGCACGCGTTGAACGTCCTGGCCAGCGGCTTGTCGGTGTTGCACGCGTCTTCCCAGCCGAAGCCGTCGTCCCAGTAGTCCTTGTTGCCCGCGAAACCGTAGGTGTTCCAGAAATAGTCGATGTAGGTCTGATTGCAGATCGAGGCGCCGTAGAAATTGTCCCCGGTCACGTTCTTGTCGGGCACGGTGTAGCTGCAAGTGGCCATCGGAGATCACCTGTCTGTAGAAGGAATGGATGGGTTCAGGAGCGCGGGGGTTCCGGCGGCGGCACGTCGTCCGACCGTGAGTCCTTCACGTACCGGCCGCCGACGGCCTGGGGGACACCACGGACGTCGACCCGGCGGATGTTCAGCAGGCGCTCGTCCTCGGTGCCGCCGAGCTCCTCGCGCACCCGCGCGGTGAGCTCGGTGTCCCCGGTCTCGGCGATGGCCTGTACCGCCGCGCGCCGTACCGTGAACACCTCGTGCCGGACCTGCCGCAGCAGCAGCTCCTTGGCCGCGCTGTCACCGGCGGATGCCAAGCGCGCCAACGCTTCCACGGCGGTGGTGCGGATGATCACCTCTTCGCCGACGGTGCTGATCCCGTGTGCGGGGTCGTCGGAACGCTCCGGCGGGATCGGCCGGCGCAGCACGTTTTCCAGCACCGGAACGGCGGCGGTGTGCCTCAGATCGGTGAGGAGCTGGACCAGGCCCCAACGCTCCAGATACTGCTCCTCGGACATGGCGTCGTACTGCGCTCCGAGCGCCGGGGCCACGTCGTCCGCGCGCTCACGAAGCCGGTCGAGGCTCCGCTGGTAGTTTCGCTCCGCGTCCTCGCCGGACGCGGCCATGGTTTCGGCTGCCTGGGTGACCAGTTCGCCGATTTCGCTGTTCGAGAAGCTTCCGAGGCCCGAACTGCCAGGGCCCGCTTCGAGATTGTCGCCACCCGGGCCCAGGGACGGGGTGTCGGGATTGCGTGGCATGAGGTTCTCCTTCGCAGCTGCGGTGATGCTGACGGAAGGAAGGAACGCGGGGAGGCGGGGCAGATACCGGATTTTCCGAAAATTCGCCCCTTGGGGCAAAACGTGATTTTCACCGCGGGAATCCGAAAAGGATTTTGCTCACCGGAAGCCGGGTGGCCGACGAAAAGCCTTCACGGATTCCCGCTCGTGATCAATGGCGGACGTCGATGACGACGCGGTTCGGCGACGTCAGGGTGAACACGGTGACCGATGTCCTCGATCGGACGCCGAGACCGATGGACAAGGTGCCTTCGTAGTCGCCGGTGACCGCGACCGCCATGACGTTGCGCAGATTCCGGGTCCGGAATTTCTGCGGTCCGGGATAGGTCGGATTCCCGGCGTCGTCGTGCGCGGCCGCCGGGGTCGCGGTGACCGCGACGAAGAATTCCCCGGTCAGCCAGACGATCTCGCCGGAACCATCGGCGATCAACTCGTCGACGAGGTCGTACCGGACGGCGGGTGCCGGGCCGGCGGTCAGATCGAGGACGACCCGGTCGAAGCCGGGGTTCTGGCCGGTGCGGATCCCGGTCATGGTGGGGATCTGTTGTGCCGCCGCGGAAACCGGTGTGACCGCGGCGATGGCGCCTGCCGCCATCAGGACGGTGGCGGCGAGTGCGCGTCGTAGGGTGATGGTCATGGCGATGACCTCCTGCCGGAGAGTTGGTACCGGAAAGACGCCACAGATCCCGATCGGTTGTTTTCTTCGCGCTATCGTTACTGATCTCCGAATATGCGTCGAACGATCTCGAAGTCGACGGGATAGTGGTTTTTAACGTCCTCCGCGAGCCAGGTCATGTATTGGAGATCGCTTTTCGCGGAAGCGATGGGATGCGTGAATTTCCGGAAACGCACGTGTCCGTGGAGCCGCCGCCCCGGCAATGTGCGCCGAGAAGGTATTCTCCCGAGCGCCCATCGGTCACCAACGCCGTCGTGGGAAGAGGCCGGGCGCCGGGCAATGCCTTCCATGTCGGCTCCGCTCACCCGGACGGACCACAGGGCCGGTGAGGACGTCAGCCCGGCTCGCCGTATCCGCTATGCCGGGGTCGTATCCGTAGTACGGCATCGCGCTGTGGTCCGGCTCCGGGAGCGCGAACGTTACGACGGCCATTTCTCGAACCCGCCGGATGTGGTGTACTAGTACACCTTGGGCGCGACGGCCGGCGAAAGCCTTCGCCGGTTCTGATCTTTCACGGTCAGGAGGAGTCTCTTGTCGTCAAGCGTGGGGGCGCCGAGCCGGTTCTCGGAGCGTCAGCGGTTCGCCTGTCAGCCGGTGTTCCTGGAACGCCTGCTCGTGAACGTGGAAATGCGGCATGGAAGGGCCTATCGCCGGTTGGCGGTCCGAACCGTCGTCGCCCGCGAGAACGGCGTCGACGGCTACACGGCGGGGGTTCCCGTCAAAGCGATCTTGGGATGCCGCGTCGAGACCTCGGCGGACGCCGTGGACCTGCGCTTCCCGAAACCGCTGCGCAAGGGCGAGCGGCACGAGTTCGTCTCCCTCGTGTGCGATGACGATCTGGACGGCGAGAGACGGTGGATCAACATCGACGTCGACCATCACGGGATCGCGCCAGGTGTCGTCGACGGTGAGGGCAAGGTCAAGGGAGGACTCAACGTCAGCATCACGTTCGACGACCACGTTCCCGAAGCCTGCTGGTGGTACGCGGAACAGACCGAGTGCGAGCGCGTGATCCGGCCGCCGGACGGCGATCGGCGACTGCTCGAAATCCGGCGTGGCGTCGTCGAGCACACGTTCGCGGGGCCTTGCCGGCCGCGCGAGCAGTACGGCATCGCTTTTCGCTGATGGGCGCCAGGGGAGTGAACATGGGCGATGACGTGGGCTTGGAGTCGCTGCTCGACTACGCGCGAGAGGACCGGGTCGGGCTCTCGGTCGTGGCAGCCGTGGCAGGAGCGAAGGTGGGCGAAGGCGCGACGTTCGCGGAGAGAACCGCGGAGCTGCTCTCGGTGGTGGGCGCCTTGATGGACCGAGGCGTTGTACCCGGCGACCTGGTGGGCGCGGATCGCGACTTCGTGGCGTGGCCGGGGTCGAAGGGTGACGTTCTGTCGCGGCTGGCGTGCGAGGTCAAGGCGTTGGGGGATCTTCCGGCGACGGGGGAGCTTTGCTGGATCCATCATCCGGCCGCGGCTGGGTGATGTTGCCCGAGTCGGGTCAGAGATCGGCGGCAGATCTCCGTGCCACATGTTCGATGTGGTGGGAGGTGGCCATGGCGACCCAGCGAAGGACTGACCCGGCGGTTCTCCCGCCGGTGCGTCGGTATCGCGTCAGTTCATCGCCCCCACGAGTAGCCCGGAGCTTCTGACGATCGGATGGCGCGGCAGGCTGTCACACAACCGCGACTTCGGCGAAGCTGGCCCGGCCGCTGCGTGCGTTCCTCCGGCACCCGGCGTATCGGGGCCGCGTCGAGCTTCACGCCATGGGTAGCCAGCGACCACGGTCAGACCAGGGGGACCGCTGGTACGAAGCCGTAGGCGGCTTCCTACGCGCCGTGGACTTCGACCTGGCCGTAATCCCGCTACGGCGTAAGTTCGCGTCGACCGGTGTCGGTGAGCATGTAGTACGGCCGCCAGTCGGGTGTGGACTTGTCGAACTCATGGGCGACCCAACCGAGGTTACGCATCTCCGCCAGCATCTCCGCCAGCCGCCGATGACTGACGGCCGCTGCACGCCGGAGATCCTGGGCGTAGAAGCGGGCTTCGGCGCCTCCCGCGAGGAACACGTCCGCCAGCCGGCTCATCTCTCGGGCTGACCGCATGGCCCGATTCTAGTCGTCCTCGTCGTCTTCCAGCCGTCGTGGAAGCCAAGCGAACCGCCCAGGTCGGCCTCTCGGTGAGGCTCGTCCGTTTTCGTGCAAACGAAACGGGGCTGCCTATGTGTCAGGCAGCCCCGTTCTGGAACGTCGTCAGCTCACCAGCCGCGTTCGCGCCACTCCGCCAGGTGCGCCCGCTGCTCGCCGAGAGTCGAGTCGTCCCCGTGTCCCGGATAGAACCAAGTCTCATCCGGCAGCTCGTCGAAGATCCGCGACGAGACATCGTCGATCAACGAAGAAAAGTCCTCCGGCGAACCGGTCTTGCCGACGCCGCCGGGGAACAGCGAGTCGCCGGTGAACAGGTGCGGGTGCCCGTTCGGGTCGCGGTACAGCAGCGCGATGGAGCCGGGGGTGTGGCCGCGCAGGTGGATCACGTCGAGGGTGATCTGCCCGACCTTGATCGTGTCGCCGTGTTCGACGAGGAAGTCCGGCGGGATCGGCAGCGGTTCGGCGTCCAGCGGGTGGGCGGCGGTGTTCGCGCCGTTCGCGCCGGCGACGGCGCCGAGGGCCTGCCAGTGATCTTGGTGCTGGTGGGTGGTCACGACGGTCTTCAGCGCGGGCCGGTCGGGGCCGTGGCCGATGAGGTCGGAGATCCGCTCCGGGTCGTTCGCGGCGTCGATCAGCAGCGCTTCGTTCTCGGCGCGGCAGACCAGCAGATACGCGTTGTTGTCCATCGGGCCGACCGACAGCTTGGTGATGGTGAGCGCGTCCAGGGTACGACGGGCGGCGTCGCCGCCGGGGTCGACATGCCCGGTGTAGGTCTCGACGATGTTCACACCGCATACGGTAGTCGTTCGCCTGCAATCGGTTCCACCCGCACAGGCGGCGCACAGGTGCACGACGTAGGCTCGCGTCGCCCCGCCAGCCGAACCACAGGACGCTCGTGCCCGACGCCTCGCCGCGCGCTTCGCGCAAGATCAGCTGGGACGTCCTTCGCGTGGTCGCCGTCCTCGCGGTCATGCTCGGGCACGTCACCCATCAGGGGGCGCTTCTGCATCCCGAACTGGTGGGGTACCCCTTTCGAGTAACCGCTCAGTTCGGCGCGGCCATCCTTCTGGTGATCTCCGCGTTCTTCGTGTGCGCGAGCCTGCGCAAGGGGAAGCCGGGGCGGTGGCTGTGGAACCGGGTCGCGCGGCTGGTGCCCGCGTACCTGGTGGCGGTGGTGGTCACCTACGTCGTCGCCCGGTACGCGACGATCCGGTTCAGCGGCTTGCCGTTCCCGCCGGGCCTCTCAGGGTTCCTGTTCGGCGTGCCGCAGGGACCGCCGTCCGATCCGTCGCCCTGGTATGTCCCCACCGGCGCCGATCTGCTCGCCAACCTGGGCATGGTCCAGGAATGGGGCTGGCGGTACGAACTCTTCTATTATCTCGACGGCGCCTACTGGACGCTCCCGGTCCAGCTCGTCGCCTTCACCGCCGCCGCCCTGCTGTGGCCACGCCGGTGGCGCACCCACCGGCTCACCGTGGGGCTGCTCTGGGCGCTGATCCTGGTGCCGCTTTTCCTCCGGTTCGTCGTGTTCGACCCGGTTTCCACGCCGAAGCTCGTGGAGACCTTCTACTACGGCCTCGGTCTGCATCGCGTGCACGTCTTCGCCATCGGGATCGCCATCTGGCTGTGGTCGAAACGACGTCTAGCGCACTGGCACGTCGCGTTGTTCGTGCTCGCCGCCTGCGCCGCGCAGGACCTGCAGGTCTTCCCGTTCCACCATGCCCTGCCGAACGATCCCGAGCGCTGGCCGTCGGCGATCGGGTTCGCGATCATGCTGCTGCTGGTGTGCCTGGCCGCGCGCGGACCGGACTGGCGGTTGCCCGGCCTCTCCAGGATCGCCCCGGCTGTCACCTGGCTCGCGGGCATCTCGTATGGTCTTTATCTGGTGCACCAGGAACTCGGTTACATCCTGGCCCGTGCCCTGCTGAACGCCGGTGTCCCCGGCTGGCTGCGGCTCCCCTTGGTGCTGGCCGCCGCCGTATTCGGGGGCTGGGCGATCACCGCCGGCGTGGAACGACCGGTCCACCGGTGGCTCACCGCTCGCCGGGATCGCCGCGAAAAGCCGGGAAAACCGCAGGTCAAAGACTCGGAACCGGTTTCTGTCGGTGGTGCCTCGTAGCATGGATGCGGCCGCCCGTGCAGCTATCGACCGGGACGGCGACCGCAGCTGAGAATGAAACCTGAAGGGACCCTGGCGTGGCTGATCGCCTCGTTGTTCGCGGCGCCCGCGAGCACAACCTCCGCGGTGTGGATCTCGACCTGCCCCGCGACAGCCTGATCGTGTTCACCGGTCTGTCCGGGTCCGGGAAGTCGAGCCTCGCCTTCGACACCATCTTCGCCGAAGGGCAGCGTCGCTACGTCGAGTCGCTGTCGGCGTACGCGCGCCAGTTCCTCGGCCAGATGGACAAGCCGGACGTCGACTTCATCGAGGGCCTGTCGCCCGCGGTGTCGATCGACCAGAAGTCCACCTCGCGCAACCCGCGTTCGACCGTCGGCACCATCACCGAGGTCTACGACTACCTGCGCCTGCTCTACGCCCGCGCCGGGAAGGCGCACTGCCCGCAGTGCGGCGAGGCGATCAGCAAGCAGACCCCGCAGCAGATCGTCGACCAGGTGCTCGCGATGGAGGAGGGCACCCGCTTCCAGGTGCTCGCGCCCGTCGTCCGCGGCCGCAAGGGCGAGTACCTCGACCTCTTCGAGAACCTGCAGCAGCAGGGCTACGCGCGGGTCGTGGTCGACGGGACGGTCCACCCGCTCACCGACCCGCCGAAGCTGAAGAAGCAGGAAAAGCACCAGATCGCCGTCATCATCGACAGGCTTTCGGTGAAGACCAGCTCGCGGCAGCGGCTCACCGACTCCGTCGAGACGGCGCTCCGGCTGGCCGACGGCCTGATCGAGCTGGAGTTCGTCGACCTGCCGGAGAACGACCCGCATCGCGTGCGCGGTTTCTCCGAGAACCTGGCCTGCCCGAACGGCCACCCGCTCGCGATCGAAGACCTCGAACCGCGGTCGTTCTCCTTCAACGCCCCCTACGGCGCCTGCCCGGACTGCACCGGTATCGGCGTCCGCAAGGAGGTCGACCCGGAGCTCGTGGTCCCGGACGACGAGATGTCCCTCGGCGAGGGTGCCATCGCGCCGTGGGCGGGCGGCCAGAGCGCGGACTACTTCATCCGCCTGCTCGAGTCGCTCGCGGAGACCATCGGCTTCCGGATGGACACGCCGTGGCGCAAGCTGCCGGCGAAGGTGCAGAAGGCCGTTCTGCACGGTGTCGACGAGCAGGTCCACGTCCGCTACAAGAACCGCTACGGCCGCCAGCGTTCGTACTACGCGAGCTTCGAGGGCGTCATCCCGTTCCTCGAGCGGCGCCAGGAGCAGACCGAGTCCGAGTACATGCGCGAGCGGTACGAGGGCTACATGCGCGAGGTGCCGTGCCCGGCCTGTCAGGGCACGCGGCTCAAGCCGGAGATCCTCGCCGTCACCCTGGAGCACAAGACGCAGGGCGACCGGTCGATCGCCGAGGTCTGCGCCCTGTCGATCGCGGAGGCCTCGAAGTTCCTCGACGAGCTGGAGCTCGGCAAACGCGAGCAGGTGATCGCCGGCGCGGTGCTCAAGGAGATCCAGGCGCGGCTGCGTTTCCTGCTCGACGTCGGCCTCAACTACCTCTCGCTCGATCGCGCTTCCGGGACGCTGTCCGGTGGCGAGGCGCAGCGCATCCGGCTCGCCACGCAGATCGGTTCCGGTCTGGTCGGCGTGCTGTACGTGCTGGACGAGCCGTCGATCGGGCTGCACCAGCGCGACAACCACCGCCTGATCGAGACGCTGGTCCGCCTGCGGGATCTCGGCAACACGCTGATCGTCGTCGAGCACGACGAGGACACCATCCGCTCCAGCGACTGGGTGGTCGACATCGGCCCCGGCGCCGGTGAGCACGGTGGCCACATCGTCCACAGTGGACCGTACAAGAAGATCCTGCGGAACAAGGAATCGATCACCGGCGCGTACCTGTCGGGCCGCACCAAGATCGAGGTCCCTGCGATCCGGCGCCCGATCGACAAGAAGCGGCAGCTGACCGTCGTCGGCGCGCGCGAGCACAACCTGCGCGGTCTCGACGTGTCGTTCCCGCTCGGCTGCCTCGTGTCGGTCACCGGTGTCTCGGGTTCCGGGAAGTCCACGCTGGTCAACGACATCCTCGCGACCGTGCTGGCGAACAAGCTCAACGGTGCCCGCCAGGTCCCCGGCCGCCACACCCGCGTGAACGGGCTGGCGAACGTGGACAAGCTGGTCCGCGTCGACCAGTCGCCGATCGGCCGCACCCCGCGGTCCAACCCGGCGACGTACACCGGCGTGTGGGACCACGTGCGCAAACTGTTCGCCGCGACCACCGAGGCGAAGGTGCGCGGCTACCAGCAGGGCCGGTTCTCGTTCAACGTCAAGGGCGGCCGGTGTGAGGCCTGCGCCGGTGACGGCACGATCAAGATCGAGATGAACTTCCTGCCGGACGTCTATGTCCCGTGCGAGGTCTGCAAGGGCGACCGGTACAACCGCGAGACCCTCGAGGTGCACTACAAGGGCAAGACCGTCTCCGACGTGCTGAACATGCCGATCGAGGAGGCGGCCGAGTTCTTCGAGCCGATCAAGGCGATCCACCGGCACCTGGCGACCCTCGTCGACGTCGGCCTCGGCTACGTCCGGCTCGGGCAGCCCGCGCCGACGCTGTCGGGTGGTGAAGCGCAGCGCGTCAAGCTCGCCAGCGAACTGCAGAAGCGGTCCACCGGCAAGACGGTCTACATCCTCGACGAGCCGACCACGGGTCTGCACTTCGAGGACATCAGCAAGCTGATCGGCGTGATCAACGGGCTGGTGGACAAGGGCAACACGGTGATCGTCATCGAGCACAACCTCGACGTCATCAAGACCTCGGACTGGATCATCGACATGGGCCCCGAGGGTGGTTCCGGAGGTGGCACCGTGATCGCGGAGGGTACGCCGGAGCACGTCGCTTCGGTGGAGGAGAGTTACACCGGGCAGTTCTTGAAGACCGTTCTCGCCTGAGTCACCAATGCTATGAACGGTCCTTTCCTTGCAAATTTTGCAAGGAAAGGACCGTTCATAGCATCCGGAGGAAGAACTACCGCTTCCCCGTGGTCCGGTCCAGCACCGGAGAAGCGGGCCCGTAGTAGAAAGCGCGCAGCCGGTACGAAGCGCCCTCCTCGCCCGGCATCGTGGCGAGCCCGGCCGACGTCGTCCCCGGATCGGAGACCTCGACCGGCACGAACTCGGCGGCGCCGGGTTTCTTGATCTCCACCAGGAAACCGTCTTCGTCGCTGGAGCGATCGGTCCAGCTGAACCGCACCATCTCCTCCGGCGCGGGCACGGCCCGGAACGACGACGGAGCTGCCGAGCGATCGCCCGTCCGCAGGGACACGGCGGGCCCGACCGCGGCCGGAGTGGCGGGCCCCGAAACCGTGACAGCGTCCGAAACGGGGCCGTAGAACGGCCGGATCCGGTAGTAGAACCGCGTTTCCGGTATCAGGTCCGGATGCCGGAAAGTCGTCTGCCTCGGCGGCACGAACTGCAGGATCGTGTATTCGCCGTGCGGATCGGTGGTGTACTCGACGATCCGCCCCGCGGCGGCCGGATCGTCGTCGGGCCAGCTCAGGTCGACGTTCACCGGATCGCTCAGTGTCGCGGTGAAACCGGGCTCCTCGCCGCATCCCGACACGAAAGCGAACACCAGCAGCAGAACGGCCACGAGTTTCCTCGGCACGCCCAGGCCCTCCCGGGAATCAGGCGGCGGCGGAATCCGGAGGCGTCAGCATACGAGCGCGTCCGGTGATCGACAAGACCTCGGGTGAACCGCATCCCCGTGCCGTCCGTGTGGGAGGCAAGAGGAGGCGGCCATGGAGAACCGAGGAGAGGCCGGTGCCGATGCACAGTTCGATCGCGGCACGCGCCGAACGATCCACTCTGCCCCTGCGGGTTGCAGTACTGTCCTCGCCGACCCAGAAGACCGTCGGGAGGACGCGAGTGGCGATCGGAGGCCGGCGGCCCAAAAAGGCCAAAGGCGAGGACTTGGTCCGGCACTTGTACGCCGAACACGGGCGAAGCCTGCTGGCGTACGCGACGAGGCTGACCGGGGACCGCGCGGCAGCAGAGGACGTCGTGCAGGAGACCCTGGTCCGCGCCTGGAAGCACGCCGAAGACCTGGATGACGACGCGAAGGGATCGGTGCGGGGCTGGCTGCTCACGGTGGCCCGCAACATCATCACCGACCGCGCGCGGGCCAGGGCGGCGCGGCCGCCGGAAGTGGCGGAGCCGGAGGAAGGCGTGCCCACCCCGGCGGTGGAGCGGGATCACGCGCAGAGCGTCGTGGACTCCATGGCCGTGCTCGGCGCGATGGACGGCCTCTCCACGGAACATCGTGAGGTACTGGTGGAGATCTACTACCGGGGCCGGACGGTGGCCGAAGCGGCGAGATCCCTGGGCGTGGCCCCGGGTACCGTTAAGTCGAGATCTTATTACGCGTTACGGGCGCTCAGAGCCGTGATGGCGGGACCTGGAAAGGAGGTAGCGCGATGAGTGCGGTGGGACACGACCAGGGCCAGCTCGCCGCCTACGTCCTCGGCGGGCTCACCGCGGCGGAAGCGGCCACGTTCGAGACACATCTGGCGAACTGCCCCACGTGCCGTCGTGAGGTGCGCGAGCTGTCGGAACTGCGGTATCACCTCGACGAGGTACCGCCGGAGGCGTTCCTCGAAGGGCCGCCCGACGGCGGAGACCTGCTGTTGCAGCGCACGCTGCGTCAGGTTCGCGAAGAAGAGGGCATTCAGGAGCGCAAGCCGCGGCGGCTTCTCGCCGTGGCCGGCGCGGCCGTACTGGTCGTCGTGGCGCTGGGCGCGGGCGTGCTGGTCGGACGCCAGACGTCGCCCGAACCGTCGACGGTGGCGCTGCCCGTGCCGGCGTCGGCCGCCCCGGTGCCCGGCACCCGCGATCTCGCGGCCACCGACCGGGAAACGGGCACCCAGCTGGCGGTCCGGGTCGTCCCGGCGGCGGGCTGGGTCCGGCTCCACGCGAAAGCGACCGGTGTCCGTGAAGGCGAGAAGTGCACGCTCGTCGTGGTGACCAAGAGCGGAGAGCGGGTCACCGCGGGCAGCTGGCTCGTTTCGGAGAAGGGGCAGCGCGCGGGCGCCGGGATCGACGGTTCGGCACTGGTGGCCCCCGACGACGTGGCTTCGGTCGACGTCGTGACCATGGACGGCCGGAACCTGGTGTCGGCGCGGGTATGACGGACTCGGTCGCGGGTCGCGGAGGCGGTTGGTACCGCTTCCGCGACACCTGGCTGCTTCCTGCCTCGCCCAAGGCGGTTTTCGACGCCGTCGTCGACCTGGCCGCGTATCCGTTGTGGTGGCGCGACGTCCGATCGGTCAGCCAGGTCGACGAGGACACCGCCGAACTCGTCTGCCGGTCCAGGCTGCCGTACGCGCTGACCGTCCGGATGCACCGGGATCGGCAGGACGAGCGCGAGGGCCGGGTGCGGGTCCTGCTCAGCGGCGATCTCGAAGGGATGCTGGCCGGCGTGCTGATGGCGGCGGGGGAGGGCACCAGGCTGGAGATCACGCAGGAGGTCGAGGCGCGGAAACCGTTGCTGCGCAAGCTCGATCGGATCGCTCGGCCGGTGTTCCGGATCAACCACGCGCTCATGATGCGCCGGGGGCACAACGGATTACGGGGATATCTGGCGGCGTCCGCGAGTTAGGCTCGCGCCACGCTCTTCCGGATCGCAGAAGTCGATCTCTGCGTCATCCAGGAACTTTCCTCGACCGGCTTGGAGTTCGAGGCGCTCGCCGCCGATCCAGGACTCTGGCTGCCCCCGGACGATCCCGCCTCGGACCGCTCCGGGAGGCGTGCCGGGCCAGTGGTGTCCATGCCGTCATCGGCCTTCCGTTCGTTCTTGGGCCGACTGGGGAAACCGTTGCCACGTATGGAAGTGCTGTCGGCGAGGTCTCCGAATGGGCTTACGCGACGATCACTTCCTGAGCCTTCCGAGCTCGCAGAACCACGGCCGCGACGAAGACGGCGAGAGCGAGCAGCCCGGCGCTCAACGCGTACGCCGTCCGGTAGCCGCTGGTGAGGGCTTCGGGAATCGCGGTGCCCTCGGCCAGGAGCGAGCCGGTGCGGGACGCGGCGGCGGTCGCGAGCACGGCGGTCCCGATGGCCGCGCCGATCTGCTGCGTGGTGTTGATCAGTCCCGAAGCGACCCCGGTGTCGGCGGGGGAGACGCCGGACATCGCCTGCCCCATCAGCGCCGGCATTGCCGCGCCGAACCCGATGCCCATCAGGACGAGCGCGGGCAGGACGTCCGTCGTGTAGCTTCCGTCCGCCTCGACGGTGGCGAGGAAGCCGAGCGCCACCGTGACCAGGGAAAGCCCGGTGACGAGTACCGTTCGTGCCCCGAAGCGGTGGTTCAGCCGCTCGGCGAAGACCAGCGACATCACCGCGATCGAGAGCGGGGCGGGCAGGAAGGCGAACCCGGTGCTCAGCGCGTCGAGCCGGAGCACGCGCTGGAGGTAGAGCGCGGTGATGAACTGGAAACCGAACAGCCCGGCGACCATCAGCACCATCACCGTGTTCGCCCCGGACACCGAGCGGAGGCGGAAGATCCGCAGCGGCAGCAGCGGTTGACGGGCCTTTGCCTGCCGCAGCACGAAGCCGGCGAGCAGGAGCAGGGACACCGCGAGCAGCCCGAGCGTGCGGACGTCGGCCCAGCTGTACTCCTCGGCCTCGACGATCGTATAGACCAGCAGCATCAGCCCGCCGGTGACCAGTCCGGCGCCGATGACGTCGGTGCCGCCGCGCAGCCCGGGGCCCCCGTCGTCGGCGAGCAGCCGGACGGCCAGCGCCAGCGCGATCGCGCCGATCGGCAGGTTGACGAAGAACGTCCAGTGCCAGTCGAGCAGTTGCGTGAGCGTTCCGCCCGCGATGAGCCCGATCGACGATCCGGCGGCCTGGGTGAAGCTGTAGACACCGATGGCCTTCGCCCGTGCCCGCGGTTCGGGGTAGAGCGTGGTGATCATGCCGAGCACGACGGCCGACGCCAGCGCGCCACCCGCGCCTTGAAGGAAGCGGAACCCGATGAGCTGCGCCTGGTCCTGGGCGATTCCGCAGAGCAGCGAAGCGAGGGTGAACAGGCCGAGCCCGGCAAGGAAGACCCGTTTCCGGCCGATCAGGTCGCCGAGTCTGCCGGACAACAGGAGCAGCCCGGCGAACGCGATCAGGTAGGCGTTGACCACCCAGGCGAGGGTGGACGGCGTGAAGCCGAGGTCGTTCTGGATCGCGGGCAGTGCGACCGCGACGATCGAGCCGTCGAGGACGACCATCAGTGAGACGGCGCAAAGGACGGCGAGGGTGAGAGCGCGCATGGTGATCCTTCGAGATTTCCCCAGGTGATGCCTTGGTGTATCACTTGTAACAGCGCCCATCTTGTGTGACTCTGTTCCTCGCCGGAAGGAGGCACTTTCATGTCCCAGGGGAACACCGATGTGACCGCGCAGGCCAGGGTGGTCGATCCGGAAAAACTCGAGGTGTGCACCGTGCTCGAAGTGATCAACCGGATCAGCGGCAAGTGGGCGATCGGCATCCTGCTGGAGGCCACGCGCGGTCCCGTGCGGTTCACCGAACTCGAGCGGTCGGTGGAGGGGATCAGCAGGCGGATGCTCACGCTGACGTTGCGGAACCTCGAACGCGACGGCCTGCTCGTGCGCACCGTGTACCCGACGGTGCCGCCGAAGGTGGAGTACGAGGCCACGCCGATGGCGAAGGAACTCTATGCGTCGCTGAGCGGCTTGCTGAGCTGGGCCGAGCGCCACCGCGAGTCGATCGCCGCGTCCCGCGTCGTCTACGACGAGAAGGTCAGCGCCTGACGCCCGCCGCGTGCACGGCGCGCTGGACGTGCGAGCACAGCAGGTCGAAGTACCTCGTCTGGAACGGTAGATCCGTGCTGTTCTTCGCGGACCAGCTTTCCCAGAGCCCGCCAGGCCGCAGATAGCGTGACGTGTACCCGGTCGTGAGGTCGGCGTCGACGTGATGCAGGGCCGCGAGCGCCCATTCCTGGTCGTAGCGCAGATCCGGCCGCGCGAGGTATCGGTCCAGATAGGACACGAGGATCTCGGCGTCGGCGATGGTGCCGAACCGGGCGAGCGCGAAACAGTAGCCCTGCCCGGCGAAGACCAGGTCGCTTTTCAGGAACAGCTCCCGGAGACGTCCACGCCAGGCGGTGCGGCGGTCGACGCCGATCAGCCATGCCGCCGTGATCCGCGGCCGCCAATCCGCCGCGAGCAGTTCTTCGAGTTCGTCGTCGGTGATCGCCCGCGCGTCCTCGACGAGGTCGCGCAGGAATGTCTCGCCTTCGGGGCCGCTCATCATCCCGGCGAAGTTGCCGTGCAGCAGCTTCGCGTACCGCGCGATCACGTAGCGGTCGATGGCGTCCGGCATGCCGCTCAGTTTGCCGGAAAGAAGAAACCGCGGTGCGAGGACGGGGGACCCTCGCACCGCGGTTTCGTTCTTGCCGTGCGCTACACGCGTGCCACGGCCTTCTCCCTGTCTCCGTCACTGTCCTCGTGGGGATCCGAGGCGTGATCGTCGATCAGGGTGGCTTCGTCGAACGGCGCCTGACCGCTGAAGACCTGGTTGGCCCGTTCGCGGTCGAACTCCTTGGTCCACGTTCCGACCAGGACGGTCGCGACGGCGTTGCCCGCGAAGTTGGTCAGCGCGCGGGCTTCGGACATGAACCGGTCGATGCCGAGGATGAAGCCGACGCCGTCGACCAGTTCCGGCCGGTGCGACTGGAGGCCGCCCGCGAGGGTCGCGATCCCGGCGCCGCTGACGCCCGCCGCGCCCTTCGACGCGATGATCATGAACAGCAGCAAGGAGATCTGCTCGCCGACGCCCAGTGGCTGGTCCTGCGCGCTGGCGATGAACAGGGTCGCCATGGTCAGGTAGATGGCCGTGCCGTCGAGGTTGAACGAGTACCCGGTGGGCACGGTGATGCCGACGACCGGCTTGCTGACCCCGAGGTGTTCCATCTTCGCGATCAGGCGCGGAAGGGCCGACTCGGACGACGAGGTCGACAGGATCAGCAGGAATTCGCGGCCGAGATAGCGCAGCAGGGTGAAGATGTTGATCCGCGCGCCGAGCCACAGCACCGAGCCGAGCACGCCGAACACGAAGACCAGACAGGTCAGGTAGAAGCCGATCATGATGACGGCGAGGCTGCGCAGCGCGCCCCAGCCGGTTTCCCCGACCACCGCGGCGATCGCGCCGAACGCGCCCACCGGGGCCGCCCACATGATCATCGCGAGGATCCGGAACACCAGCCGCTGGATGTGCTCGATCCCGCGGCGGATCGGCTCGCCCTTGGTGCCCAGCTTCTGGACGGCGAACCCGGCGAGCAGCGCGACCAGCAGCGTCTGCAGCACCTGGCCTTCGGTGAAGGCGGACCCGAAGCTGGTGGGGATGATGCTCATCAGGAAGTCGACGGTGCCTTCGCCGCCCTCGGCCTGTTTGTGCGCCTTCGCGGCTGCGGCCGGGTCGAGGTGCAGGCCCTCGCCCGGGTGCAGGAGGTTGCCGACGACGAGGCCGATCGCGAGCGCGAACGTCGACATCATCAGGAAGTAGCCGAGCGACAGCAGCCCGACCTTGCCGACCTTCGCGGCCTTCGCCACCGATCCGATACCGAGGACGATGGTGCAGAAGATGATGGGGGAGATCATCATCTTGATCAGGTTGACGAAGCCCGTGCCGAGCGGTTTGAGTTCCTTGGCCAGACCCGGCGCGGCGAACCCGACGATGACGCCGAGGACCACCGCCGCGATCACGGCCAGGTACAGGTAGTGCATCTTGTCGCGACGTCGTGGCGCCGCTTCCGGCGTTGTAGGCACCTTTGCCTCCAGCTCAGGGGGTGTCCGTGGGATTGCCGGTCACTATCACCCGGCCAGGTGAGCTGGGTCACGGTTGTGTTCATTGAGTTCGCGCGAGCGGCTTCCGGGGAATTCCGGCCGGGCGTGCCGAGCGGCCACGGGAACGGTGTGCTGGTATGAGCGGGTGCCCTCGACGACGCGGACCCGGACCAGGCGCGGCAGTCTCGCCCGCCAGCTGCTGATTCTCCAGCTCGTGGTGCTTTTCGTGCTCGTCGCGGCGGGGGTCGCGTTCGCCTATCTCGATTCCGTCCGGGCCACCGAAGACCGGGCGGAGGACAAGGTCGTCGCAGTCGCCGAAGCGGTGGCGGACGCGCCGGGGGTGCTGGCCGCACTGTCCACATCGGAGCCCACTGCGACGCTGCAGCCGTTCGCGCAGCGTGTCCGCGCGGACACGGAAGTGGATTTCGTGACCATCATGGACAAGAACGGGATCCGCTACACGCATCCGAATCCGGACCTGATCGGCCGGCCGTTCATCGGCAACATCGGCGAGGCGCAACGCGGCGGCAGGGTGCTCGAGACCTACGCCGGCTCGCTCGGGCCGTCCGAACGCGTCGTGGTGCCGGTGCACGGCGCCGCCGGACAGGTCGTCGCGCTGGTGTCGGTCGGCATCACCGTGGAGGCGATCGACGCCGAACTGCGGGAACGCCTGTGGCCGCTGATCGGGGTCGCGGCGGCGGTGCTGGTGGTCGGCGGGATCGGCAGCTATCTGGTGAGCGCCCGGCTCCGGCGGCAGACCAGGGGGATCGCGCCCGAGGAATTGAGCAACCTGTTCGAGTATCACGAAGCCGTCCTGCATTCCGTGCGCGAGGGATTGCTGCTCGTCGGCGGCGACGGGCGGGTGGTGCTGTGCAACGACGGGGCCCGCGCGCTGCTGGGGGTCACCGACGATCCGGTCGGCCACGAACTGTCCTCATTGGACATTCCAGAAGATCTCGTCGAAGCGTTCGCCTCGGGGGAGGAGCGCACCGACGAACTCCATCTCACCGAAACCAGGGTGCTCGTCGTCAGCACGTCGCCGGTGCGCTCGCGCGGGAAGGCGATGGGCACCGTGGTGATCCTGCGCGACCACACGGAACTCCAGGCGCTGACCGGGGAACTGACCACCGTGCGCGGCCTGGCCGAGGCGCTGCGGTCCCAGGCGCACGAGGCGGCGAACCGGCTCCACACCGTCGTTTCGCTGGTCGAGATCGGCCGTCCCGAACAGGCCGTCGAGTTCGCGACCGAAGAACTCGCGCTGGCGCAGGAACTCACCGACCGCGTGGTCGGCGCGGTCGCCGAACCGGTGCTCGCGGCGCTGCTGCTCGGCAAGGCGGCGGAGGCGAGCGAGCGCGGCGTCGAGTTCACGATCACGCCCGACACCGTGATGGAGGACGCGGACACCGGTGTCCCACCGCGGGATCTGGTGACCATCCTCGGCAACCTGATCGACAACGGCATCGACGCGGCGGTGGGGAACGCCGGCGACCGCGGGCGGCCCGGTGTCGAAGTGACCGTCCGCGCGGACGCCGACGGGTTGCTGCTGCGGGTCGCCGACACCGGGCCGGGCGTCGAGGACGTCGAAGAGGTCTTCCGGCGCGGCTGGTCCACCAAACCGGAGGACGGCCACGGGCTCGGCTTGGCACTGGTGGGTCAGGCGGTGCGGCGGCACAGTGGGACGATCGACGTCGGCCGCGACGAGGGCGCGGTGTTCACCGTTCGCTTGCCGCCGAAGGAGTCCGCGCGATGATCAAGGTGCTGGTCGTCGAGGACGAACCGGTGGCCGCCGACGCGCATCGGGTGTACGTCGAGCGGATGCCCGGCTTCACCGTGTCCGGTGTCGTCCACTCCGGTGGCGACGCCCTGCGGTTCTGCGAACGCGAACCGGTCGACCTGGTGCTGCTGGACTTCTATCTCCCCGACACGCATGGTCTCGCCGTCTGCCGGTCGCTGCGCGCCGCCGGGCTTCCGATCGACGTCATCGCGGTGACTTCGGCGCGGGATCTGGCGCTGGTGAAGGCCGCCGTGTCGGTCGGCGTGGTGCAGTACCTGCTGAAACCGTTCACTTTCGCCTCGCTGCGGGAGAAACTCGAGCGCTACGCCGAGTTCCACGGCGCTTCGGGCGAGGTGACCGGACAGGCTGAGATCGACCGCGCGCTCGGCACGCTGCGCACCACTGAGCGGCAAGCCCTGCCGAAGGGGATGAGCTCGCAGACCCTGGAGGCGATCACCGAAGTCCTCGCCTCGGCCGCCGACGGACTCTCCGCCGGGGCGGCCGCGACCGCGATCGGCGCCTCGCGCGTCACCGCGCGCCGGTACCTCGAATACCTCGCCGACAACGGTCTCGCCCAGCGCGAACCCCGCTACGGCCAGGTCGGCCGCCCCGAGGTCTGGTACAAACCGAGAACCGTATAACGACCTATACGTGGGCTCGGCGGCTACCTTGGGCGTCGTGAAGATCGGCGAACTCGCGCGGAAGACCGGGGTCAGCGTCCGTGCGCTGCGCTATTACGAGGAAGAGGGCTTGATCAGCCCGGGCCGGGAAGGCAACGGCTACCGCGACTTCTGCGAAGGCTCGGTCGAGGCCGTCCTGCAGATCCGCGGGATGCTCGACGCGGGCCTCCCGGTCAGGCTTATCCGTGAGGTCCTCCCGTACCTCGACGGGCCAGGAGAAGTCCGGCCGAAGGAGCCGTGCGAGTACATGATCGGCGAGGTCGCGCGGCAGCGGGAAGTGCTCGATCGCCGGATCGCGCTCATGACCCGCAATCGCGACGCCCTCGACGCGTACCTCCGCGACTTGACCCTCACGCAAATGTGAGGGTCTTAGCGTGCGGACATGACTTCGATGCGCGCGCTGCGACAGAACTCCTCGAACGGTCCCGAAGATCTCCACTTGATCACCGACGCTCCCGTCCCGGTGCCGGGACCAGGTGAAATCCTGCTGAAGGTCACCGCCGCCGGGGTCAACTTCGCCGACGTCATGCAGACGCGGGGCACGTACGAGGGCGGGCCGGAAGCCCCGTACGTCGCCGGGTTCGAGGCCGCCGGGGTGGTCGTCGCCGTGGGGGAACGGGTGACCGCGCCCGCCATCGGCGATCACGTCGTCGGGACCGGAGGCGGGGCCTTCGCCGAATACATGGTCATGCCCGCGGCCGGCGCGGTCCCGGTGCCCGAGGGCTGGTCGGACGACCAGGCGATCGGGCTGATCCTGAACTGGGTCACCGCGCTCGCCGCACTCAAACCGCTGGGCAGGCTGGCCGCCGGAGACCGTGCTGGTACAGGCGGCGGCGGGCGGGGTCGGTCAGGCCGCGGTCCGGCTGGCCAAGCACTACGGGGCGACCGTCATCGGCGCCGCGTCGCCGGACAAGCACGACTCGGTCCGGGCGCTGGGCGCCGACCGCGTGGTCGGTTACGGCGAGGAGACGGGGGAGGTGGACCTCGTGCTCGAGTCGGTCGGCGGGGCCACGTTCGAGGCCGGTCTCGCCGCCGCCAAGCGGGTCACCGGACGGGTCGTGGTCTACGGCGTCGCCGGGGGAGAGGTCGCGATCACCAACCGGGACTTGAACTTCCGGCATCAGATCCATGTGATCGGGCTGCACCTCGGCGTTCTGATCGAACACGCGCCCACGATCTTCGCTGAGCTGATGGACGAACTGCGCGCCCTCATCGCCGCCGGTGTCTGCGTGCCGGGAAATCCGACGGTGTACGACCTCGCGGACGGGCCGAAGGCGCTCGCGGACCTCGAAGCGCGGGCGACGTCGGGAAAGCTGGTGCTCCGGCCTTGAGCCCGACATGATCATATGCGAACACGTGCATGTCAATAGGGCGAAAGTGTTGGTAAATCACCAGCTGGCGGAAACGACGAAAGTTGGTGCCGTGCCCCGTGCGGGACTTCTAGATTCACGAACCATTCCGTTGTCCTCACAAGGAGTGGGTCCATGGCAAGGAAGTTCTTCGTCTCGGCGTCGGTGAGCTTGGCGCTGCTGGCCGTCCCGGTCACCGCGGGCCAGGCCACGGCGGCGGTCCAGCCTGCTCAGCGGACCGCGGCGGCGACCACGGTCTACTACGACGCCTCGGGGGCGCCCAGCTTCCGCGCCGCCATCCAGGCGGGCGTGGCCAACTGGAACAACTCGGTGTCCAACGTGAAGCTGCAGGAGAGTTCGTCGGGCGCCACCCTGCGCTACACCGAAGGCAACGACCCCTCGGGTTCGTACGCCGAGACCGACGGCCACGGCCGCGGCACCATCTTCATCGACTACACGCAGGCGCGGGAGTACGACCAGACGCGGATCGCCGCGCACGAGACCGGCCACGCGCTCGGCCTGCCGGACAACTACCAGGGCCCGTGCTCCGAACTGATGTCCGGCGGCGGTCCCGGCCCGTCCTGCACCAACGCGAAGCCGAACGCCCAGGAGGCCTCGCGGGTGAACTCGCTGTGGGCCAACGGGCTCGTCGCGGCGGGCGCCATGCAGCGTATCTACAACTGACGCCTCGGGTCCCTGGTGCCATTCGGTGCCGGTGGGTGCCCGGTCCGGAGCATGTCGCGAAAGCCACAGTGATGATGATGTGTGTGGATGGAGTTCTGGCGGGGTCTGGCTCGGAAAGCCACTGACGCCCTGGTTGGGGTTGTC